>CAZRQI010000051.1:0-11731 GCA_964602025.1 uncultured Veillonellaceae bacterium | reverse complement strand
CCCGTGCCGCCGCAGACAAGCACATGTGATCTGATATGTTTCATTATCCTTAATTCCCTCCCGCAGTCTGAATTCGACTACTTCGTAATCTTGCCGATGACATGGTCTTCCACGATCCGGCCATTGACGACATGCTCGGAAATCAATGTCGGAATAAAATCAGGCGTCACCTTGCCGTAGCTGATGCGAGGCTGACCGGTCTTCACGACGTCGACCAGGACTTCCTGCTCGCACATGCCGATACAGCCAGTCTGCGTCACATTGACATCCTGAATGTTGTTTTTGGCAATCTCGTCGAGAATCGCCGTCAGTACTTCGCGCGCGCCGGCCGCAATTCCACAGGTTCCCATGCCGACGATAATCTGTGTTCCCGCAGCGTGACGGATCCGGTTGTCGGTCTGTAACTGTTCGCGCAGCCGTTTGAGGTCTTCCACCGTTTTCATGCTTGCTTCCCTCCGTATAAAATACTCAGGTTTTCTTTCAGATAGGCATCGAACCACTCCAGAACCTCCGGTTGCGTCAACGGCAGGTCCCCCAACGCCTGGCGGATTTCTCCGGAGTCCAACAGAAAAGAACGTTCGCCGATGGTATGACAATAACGGAAATGCAGTTCGGGATTCATCACCAGAATGGTTTTCAGGGTGGCCGCCATATTGCCGAGCGGCGGGCGGTCCAGATGACTCAGACGCCACATGGCGTCCACCGTCGTTCCCGCGCCTTTCGCCGATGTGATCCGCAGGCAGCCGTCGCACATTCGGGTAGTCATATCCATTAGGGGCAACCCCAGCCCCACTTTGCGGGTGGTCCGGGTCGTCACGAACGGATCCGTGACTTTGGCGACCATGTCGGCGTCCATACCCCGCCCATTGTCTTCAATCCGGATGCGCAATTCATCCTGGCTGGATTTTTCCTCCACGGTGACCGTCACCTGATCGGCGCCGGCGCCAGTGGAGTTTTCGACAAGATCCAGAACATGCAGCGACAGCTCATGCATACGATCGGGAAATCACTGATATCGGTCCAGAATCTTGCAGACCGATTCCGGCGTCAACCGGCCGTGGGTATCATCGTTGACCATCATGACCGGCGCCAGTCCGCAGGCGCCCAGACAGGCCACCGTTTCCAGCGTGAAGCGTTCATCGGCGGTCGTCTGTCCCGGTGTAACGTGCAGTTCGTCTTCCAGCGCCTTGAGTACATTTTTGGCGCCCCGGACATGGCAGGCCGTCCCCTGGCAAACCCGGATGATGTTCCGGCCCCGGGGATTCAGGTGAAACTGCGCGTAAAACGTCACTACGCCGTAGACCTGACTGACGGGGACCTTGAGGGTTCCCGCGATCCGCCCGATGACATCCTTGGGCAGGAAGCCGTAAGCATTCTGCGCTTCCTGGAGAACCGGGATCAACGCGCCTTTCACACCTGCAAAGCGTTCCAGTATCGCGTCGACCTTGGTGAACCGGTCTTTGCCGCCTCCGCAGCAGCAGCCTTGGGTTTCTTTGGTTTCCATTCTTCATCCTCCTTGGTTCTATGTTCCGATTATGCTTTATCGCTGAACCGCCTGCCCTCTTCTCCAGCCAGAGCCTGCCGTATTTCGGCTAGAGTCGGCGTTTCCGCGAGGAACATCGTTTTGGGTCCGGAAATTAAATCTTCGATGGTGTGGGCATCCGAAGAGGTAATGATCGGCAAATCGCCAATCCGGGGAAGTTTTTCCCGGGCCGACTCGACCCGTGTGTTGCGAGACACTTCCACAGCGGCCAGCCCGAGGTCCGGCGGAATGAAGCCGAGCTGGGTCAGGCAGCTGAACATCGGCCGGTCCACATGGGCCGCGATCGCGATTCCACCCAATGTGTCGATCTGCGCCACCGCCTCTTCCAGGCTCAGATCCGTAGACGCCAGGAGCATCGCTTCTTCGATCCGGATCAATTCATCCGTTTCATCGACAACGAACTGCGGACCGAAGCGGTTTTCGTCATTGCGAAGCGGGCTGCGGTGCGGCAAAACAAATTCGCACCATTTCACAAATTCCCGCATTTTACCAAACAGAGCCAACAAATGGACTTCTTCCCGGGTCTGCAGTTCCATTCCAGGCAAAACGGCGACTGTCGTGCCGGTAGCGGCCCGCAGGGCGGCCGCCACGTTGTCGCCGGCATTATGGTCGGTGATCGCCACGATGTCGATTCCGGCGGCTTGCGCATGCCGGACGATGTTCCGGGGCGTCATCTCCACTGCCGCACACGGCGACAGCACGGTGTGCACATGCAGATCCGCCCGGAACCAGCGCATCATTTTCCCGCAGTGTCCAACTGATACAGGCGGCCTGCCACTTCGTACGTCGAAAGGTTCGTCATGCACAGGGCCACTTCCTGATCGATGGCTTTCGTGACCGTCAGTTCCTCCGGCATAACGCCGTTGGTCACGATCACCGCGCCCAATCCCACCAGGGAAGCCACCGCCACAATATTCTGGTGTCCCTGCATGGTAACCCAGACCTGGCCGGCCTTGGCCTGGCCCATGACATGGCTTAGCAAATCCGACACATAGCCACCGGCGAGCGGTTCGTCCAACGCCGCCGTATCCGACACAATCGTGAGTTCCAATGCCGCCGCCATTTCCCGTAAGGTCATGAATCCTCTCACCCTCGCTTATCGTTTTCTTTCTCTGCCGGCAACAGGCGTTCCGAATGGATTGGCCCGGCCGGATCCTTGCCCACCGCATCCCGGTTCAGGGAGGGCGGCAACATGGTCGACAAATTCACCATCTCTTCCGCCAGATCCCGGACCATCTCGCGCAGCCGGAACACACAGTCGGTCTCGCTGGCCGTTCCCTGCACGATATCCTCGGCCAGGGCCCGGCAGGTCGGCGACCCGCAAGAGCCGCAATCGAGCCCGGGAAGGCGTTTGAGCGTTTCATCGATTTGCTCGATTTTTTGCATGGCTACCACGATATCGTCATCGAGTTTCAGCGCCGGACGCGGTTCGATCATTCTTCCTTCGTGCAACGCCAAGTCAATCTCCGTCGCCGCGACCGGTTCGGCGGGACTTTGCTTTTCGCTATCGCGCATCGCCTGCAGGCGTTGTTTCAGTGAATTTTCCGCTACGAAACGGTTGAGGGCGGTCAATGGTCCGCCGATACAGCCGCCCGCACAGGACAGGCACTCGATAAAATCCACATCGTTCAGCTTGCCGAGCGCCACCTGCTCCATAATATTGGATACATTGCGAATGCCATGGGCCACCAACACTTTCGCATCGCCGAGGCCAGTCGCTTCGCCGCCGGCCAGGGCCCAACCCACTCCTTCCGCAGAGGCGAGGGAAATGTCCGGCTTGGCGGTCGTGGTCGATAACCCCTTCAGGAGTTCGCCATAAATGGAAATCATGGAGATTGTTCCTGTCAGCGCCGACTTCACTACGCCGATCGGTTCCAACACCGCCGTCATTTTTGCCGGACAGGGAGTGATAAACCACACACCGATGGATTCGGGGCGAATCCCCATTTTTTCGGCCGCCTCCCGCCGGGCGATCCGGGCGGCGATCTCTACCGGCGCATCCACCGGCGAAAGATATTCGATCAGTTCGGGGAACTTGACGAGCATCAGCCGGACAGACGCGGGACAAGCCGATGAGATGACCGGCCGTTTGATTCCGGGTGTACGCAAATGTTCCCGCAGCGCGGCGGTCGCGATTTCCGCTCCACGCGCCACTTCCACCACTTTATTGAAGCCCAGCCGCTGCAATCCCGCCAGGATCGCCGCCACCGGAATGTTTTTGTCGAACTGGGCGTACAGCGACGGCGCCGCCAGCGCGATATTGTAGCGATAGATTTTGAGGTCTTCCAACGAGTCGGTCACCGCGGTCTTGGCATGGTTGGGACAGTAGCGGATGCACTCGCCGCAGTCGATGCAGCGCGATTCCGTGATACGGGCCTTGCCGCCGCGGATCCGGATCGCCTCCGTCGGGCAATGGCGGGCGCAGCTCACGCAACCGATACATCGTTCTCCCAGCAACCGGACCGAATGATAGTACTTTTCCACCTGTACACCTGCCTTCAATGACGAACCAGCATATGAATCCAGGTTCCACCCTCTGTTGACGACTTGATTTCAAATTCATCGGCCGACCTTGCCATGTTGGGCAACCCCATGCCGGCGCCAAACCCCATCTCGCGAATATTGTCGGGCGCGGTGGAAAACCCTTCCCGCATCGCCGCCGCAATATCCGGGATGCCCGGACCTTCGTCCGTCACTTCCAGCTCCGTCCGGTCCGGGAACACCCGGACCCGCATGAAGCCGCCATAAGCATGGATGATGGCGTTCAACTCCGCTTCATAGGCGCAAACAGAAATACGCCGGGCGGTCTGTGCATTGACGCCCAGCTGCCGTACCACCTGCTTGATCTTGCTGGAGGCCTCGCCGGCGGTCTCAAACCGGTAATGCTCCAAAGGGAATTCCAAAATCAGGCCCTGTTCTTCAGCTTTCAACTGCCTTACCTTCCAACGGCGGACAGGGTTTCATCCCGTTCGTGAACAAGATCCCGCACGCCTCGAACAACGTGTGCGGGGTGCTGAACAAAGGGATATCCAACACCCGGGCCATGCCGATCGCTTCCGGCGAAGGAGTCTTGCCGCGGACGAATACGATGGCGGAAAGGCCACCCACATCCGCCGTGCGAATGACTTGCGGGTTGGTAAGACCGGTCAGCAGCAAGGCCCCATCTTTCGTAAACGCCAAAACATCGCTCATGAGATCCGCGCCGCAGGCAGTCGCCACTTCCCGATCCAGGCAATGTTGCCCCCAAATTTGCGAAGCCCCGAGCAATAGCTGAACTTCAAGAAGTTTCAAATTATACCCTCCCGCGGTTTACAATCCCGGTGTTTTTTGTACAAACATTGTGTACTATTTCACATATCCGGGCAAAAAGAGGGGGCTTTTCAGCCCATCTCATCCGATCGCCAAAATTCGCAAAGTGTTCAAGAGATCATATCATATTATTATTTATTTTAAAAAAAATCGCTTCCACCGCAATGGTTATCTTTCACTTTTTTTAATTCTCCCGGGAACGAAAAATTCCTGCCAATCCCACAAATTTTTTATAAAAATAACCCATTTCATTTTCCGCACGCGTCCCGCGAACCGGCACGGCCGACGCGAGCGCCAGCAAAACCCAGAATGTGGCCGTCACCTGAATATTGAACAATACATGGTCAGTCAGGGAAAATGCCGCCATCCCCGACAGCGCCAGCCCCAACCCCAGATACGCTCCCTTCTTGGGTCGGTCTGCAAAATGCATGGCCAACAGAGCTCGAACCGTAGCCATCCCCCAGGCGACAGCGAAACACAGCATTCCCGGGATGCCGATTTCCGCCGCCAGACTGAGCAGCGTGTTGTGACCATGATAAATAATCACGTCGGGATTCTGGACAAAAAAGTCATATTCCGGATACACAAACCGATACGAACCCCAGCCCAGACCCAGCCAGGGATGCTCTTCGATCATCGCCAGCGTGCTTTCCCACAGCGCCCACCGCAAGGCCACCGAAGAATCCGCGGGATTGAACATTCCCCGAATCGACAGCAGCCTTGCCATGAAGGCATCCTGCGCCGCAATGCCGACCACGGCCACGGCCACGGCGGCCAGCGCGACCATCCGCCAGGTCCAGTGTTTCCAGGCGGCGGCCGTCACCAGCGCCATCACGCCCAAGGTCAGCCATGCGCCCCGCGAATAAGTCAGCAGAACGCAAACCACCGCCAGGCCCAACAATCCGAGCAGGGACAAACGGGTTCGCCGCGGATGCGCATCCAGAATCCAGCCCGTCGTCAACCCCACGACCATGATCAGAAAGGCCGCCAGGACATTGGGATTCCCCAACGTCGAAAAAACCCGCGTTTTCAGACCCGGAAACTGTTCGCCATCGATCCAGCGTTCCGCCGTTACATCGATTCCCGCCTGATACTGCAGCAGGCCCCAGACGCAAACCACCGCCGTCGAAACCAGCAGGGTCGTCACGATCCGGACCGCATCCGAACGTGTCCCCACCGTTTGGGCAACCAAGAAGTAAGTGAGCAGATAAAGGCCCACCAGGCAAGTATAGTTGTACCAGCCCGCCGCCGCATGGGCCGATTGCGAAACCGAAACCGCAGCCAAGGCGGCAAAGCCCGCGATCCAGACATCCAATGGCGTCCGGCGCAAACGGATTTCACCCGTCCAAAGCATCCGTCCCAGCCACAATACGCCGGAAGCCAGCAAGCAGAGCACCGCAGCCGGCAAAAACAGCGGCAAAAAAAAGACTCCGGCCAGCAGGCAGGCCATACTCGGTTCCAGAGTCCGCAAAAAATGCAAAATCGGCGTCATCGCCGTATGGATATGTTCTTTTCCCAAGACAGCCTCTCTTCTTCACACAAGAATATACTATAGAAAATGATCTCATTTAGCTGACAACAATACGTCGAACCTCGCCGATCATATACAGGGACCCGGCCGCACAGACGATCCCGTCCGGACCGGCCCATTCCTTCGCCAGTTCCAATCCTTCACCGATCGTGCCGCCGGTCTTCACCGCCGCCACATACTCGATTATTTCCCGGGCAATATCTTCGGCAGCAGCCGCCCGGTCGGAATGCGGCCGGACCACCACCGCCCGGTCACAGCGGCGGAACAAGGTCTGAGCCATCTCGGCATGATTCTTGTCGGCCAACACCCCGAACAGAAACACAATCGCCCGATCGGGGAATACTTCATCGAGCGTTTGCCGCAAGGTACGGATCCCATCCGGATTGTGCGCCCCATCCAAAATCAGCAGCGGCGCTCCGGCAAAAATCTCAAACCGCCCCGGCCAGACAGCTTTCGCCAAACCGTCCCGGATCACCGCCGGCGTCAACCGCTCGTCGCGTTGCGCTAACAGCTGGCAAACCCGAACCGCCAGCGCCGCATTTTCGGTCTGATGGTTTCCCAGCAAGCGGATGGAATAGGACTCCGGCGGCGTCTGCCCAACCCTCAGTTCAAAAATCTGTCGTACCCTGTCAACCCGACTGCCGGTCACCGCAAAATCCCGGCCCAGCAATTCGCAAGCCGACCCGTTCCGTTTCGCCGCCGCTTCGATTACTGTCAGCGCCGCACCGGCAGCCCCGGTCACGACCGAAACGCCGGGTTTGATGATCCCGGCCTTATGCAGGGCGATCTCTTCCACCGTATCACCGCAACGGTCGGTATGTTCCAGCGTCACATTGGTGATCACCGCCAGATCCGGCAAAATGACGTTCGTGGAATCGAGCAGGCCGCCAAGACCCACTTCCACCACCACGAGCTCCGCCTGTTCCCGGGCGAACCAAAAAAAAGCCGCCGCCGTCAACACCTCGAACTCGGTGGGGCTTTCCAGCCCGTCGGCGATCATCGCGTCGGCCGCCGCCTTGGTCCGGTCGATCACATCAGCAAACGCCTGCCGGGAGATATCCGACCCGCAGAGTTGCAGCCGTTCGGGGTAATCGATCAAGTGCGGCGAGGTGTACATGCCGGTTCGGATGCCGGCTTCGTTCAGAATGGCGGCGATCATGGCCGTCGTACTGCCCTTGCCGTTGGTGCCGGTCACATGCACCGAGCGGAAGCGGCGCTCCGGATGGCCGAGCCGTTCCAGCAGCGCTTCAATCCGCGCCAGTCCGAGCTGGATGCCGAATTTGCCGAGCGACTCGAAATAGGCCAACGCTTGTTCATACGTCATCTGCAGTCTCTCCTTCGGTGCGAATTATATCTTACTCCATGATTTTATGGGAAAAGCCCCGGTTGCTGCGATTTTCACCGGAATTCGCAATCGACTTGCGACGCCGGACCACGGCCGGACGTAATGGCTTCATCCTGCGCCATACATCCTAAAATCAACATCCATATTGATTTTGCCGTTATTCCGCCGCCGCTTCGTCGGCGAATTACACGGTTCAAATCGAACGCAACCTTAGCCTCTTCCCATAAAATCATGGCATCGCAGGTAGGTCTTTAGCAACGACCGAACGATTTGGACGTAATGGCGGCCGTCTGTCCTGAATCCATTGAGATTGCGTTGGATGGGAGCCGTTGAATTCGTCGTCGCAGCGGTGCAGGCTTTGTCGGAAAAATCAACAGGATGTTGATTTTAGCACCCAGGCGACGGAAGAGGCCTTTGGGTGCGTTCGCCAAACCAAACCGCTAGACGTTACGAATTCCGGCGAGAATCACGACAATCGAAAGGATTCAGGACAGACGGTTGCATTGCAGCTGGGCCTTTATCAACAGCCGATCTGTTAGAGTTTTGCGAAGTACTCAATCTGTCCGCGAATCGCCGCCATCTTCTCCGTCACTTCCGCCCGCCGCGCCTTCTGCTGCTCCAACACCGCCGCCGGCGCTTTGGCCAGGAAGCCTTCGTTCGACAGCTTGCTGTCGATGCGGCTCAGTTCGCTCTCCAACCCCTGCAGCTCCTTGTTCATCCGGGCAATCTCTTTTTCGACATCAATCAGGCCCTTCAGCGGCAGATACACTTCGATCCCGCTGATCACGCGCGACACTGCGTTTTCCGGTTTAGCATCGCCCGCCGCGATGATCTGGACCGGCTCCGCCGTCGCCATGGTTTTGATGAACGGCAGGTTGTCCGCCAGCACCGCCGCCAGATCGGCTGTGGCCGGCTGCAGGATCACTTCACCTTTGCGTCCGAGCGGCACATTCATCTCCGCCCGCATGTTGCGCACCGCTTTGATCGTCTCCATGACCGCGTTCATCTGCGCTTCCGCCGCCTCGTCGATCCGCGCCGGTTCCGCCTTCGGCCAGGCCGCGCGCACGATGCTGCCCGCCTCATGCGGCAGATGCTCCCGGATCTCTTCACTGATAAACGGCATGAACGGGTGCAGCAGCCGCATCGTCCGCTCCAGCACGTAAGCCAGTACATACTGCGCCGTCCGACGGCCGGTTGCTCCCTCCTTATTATACAGGCGCGGCTTGACCAGCTCGATGTACCAGTCGCAGAACTCGCCCCAAATGAAATCGTACAGCATCCGGGCCGCTTCGCCGAGCTCGAATTTCTCCATGTTCGCGGTCACGCCGGCCACAGTCTGGGCATAGCGCGACAGGAGCCAGCGGTCGGTCAGGGCCAGTTCGCCGCAAGTCGTCACCGAATCGTAGTCCTCCAGATTCATCAGCACGAACCGCGACGCGTTCCAGATCTTGTTGGCGAAATTGCGGCTCGACTCCACCCGTTCCCAATAGAACCGCATGTCATTGCCGGGGGTATTGCCGGTCACCAGGGTAAAGCGCAGCGTATCCGCGCCGTACTTTTCGATGACTTCCAACGGATCGATCCCGTTGCCAAGCGATTTGGACATCTTGCGGCCCTGGGAATCCCGAACCAGGCCGTGGATGAACACATGACGGAATGGCACTTCGTGTTGGAACTCCATGCCCATGAACATCATCCGGGCCACCCAGAAGAAAATGATGTCATAGCCGGTCACCAGCACACTTGTCGGATAATACCGGGCCAATTCTTTCGTCTGCTCCGGCCAGCCCATCGTCGAAAACGGCCACAGCGCCGAACTGAACCAGGTATCCAGCACGTCGGGGTCTTGCGCCACGGCGCCGCCGCAGTGCGGGCAAACCGTGATATCCTGCCGCGATACGATCGTCTGGCCGCAACCGGCGCAGTACCAGGCGGGAATGCGGTGTCCCCACCAGAGCTGGCGGGAAATGCACCAATCCCGGATGTTTTCCAGCCAGTTCATGTAAATCTTCGTAAACCGCTCCGGCACGAACTCGGTCCGGCCGGCTCGCACCACGTCCATCGCCGGTTCGGCCAGCGGCTGCATCCGCACGAACCACTGCTTGGACACCAGCGGCTCCACCACGGTGTTGCAGCGTTGGCAATGGCCGACCGCATGGGAATGGTCATCGATCTTCACCAGATAACCGGCGGCATCCAGATCCGCCACCAGTTTCTTGCGGCACTCATAGCGGTCGAGCCCGGCATAGGCCGCGCCGGCATCTGCCGTCATCGTCCCGTCGTTGCCGATCACCCGGAGGGTTGGCAGATTGTGGCGCTGCCCCATTTCAAAGTCATTCGGGTCATGGGCCGGCGTCACTTTCACCGCGCCAGTGCCAAACGCCGGGTCCACATACTCGTCGGCGATGATCGGCAGCACGCGGCCGACCAACGGCAACACCAGATTCTTGCCCACTACGTTCGTATAGCGTTCGTCGGCCGGATTCACCGCTACCCCTGTATCGCCAAGGATCGTTTCCGGGCGGGTCGTCGCCACCGTCACGTATTCGTCCGGGTTGTCCTGCATCGGATAGCGCACATGGTACAGCTTGCCCGCCGTGTCCTCATGCTCGACCTCGATGTCCGACAGCGCCGTGTTGCAGCGCGGGCACCAGTTGGTGATCCGGTCACCCTGATAGATCAGTCCCTTTTCATATAAAGTGACGAACACTTCCCGCACCGCTTTGGAACAGCCCTCGTCCATGGTGAACCGTTCCCGCTCCCAGTCGCAGGAGGCGCCCAGCCGCTTCAGCTGGTTGGTGATCCGATTGCCGTACTGCTGCTTCCAATCCCAGACCCGTTCGATAAATTTCTCGCGGCCGAGGTCGTAGCGGGAGATTCCCTCCTTGGCCAGCACTTCCTCCACCTTGATCTGGGTGGCGATGCCGGCATGGTCGCAACCGGGCATCCATAACGTATCGTAACCCTGCATCCGACGCCAGCGGATCAGGATATCCTGCAAGGTATTGTCCAGGGCATGGCCCATATGCAGCTGGCCGGTGACGTTGGGCGGGGGAATGACGATGCTGTAATGTTCGCCGTCGCTTTGGGGCTCCGCATGGAACACTCCGTCCGCTTCCCACTGCTGATACCATTTGGTTTCCACCGCCGCTGGATCATACACTGTTGGAATGTTTTCTTTCGCCATTGTCATTTCCTCCCCGACTTCCGACTCTTGTAAATAAATGAAAAAGCCCCTTCATCCCTCTATCTATGGGACGAAAGGACATGCTTCCGCGGTACCACCCGAATTTCCTGCCGCCGGCAGGCGCTTGACTGTCGTAACGGGACAAACCGGCCCGGCTTACTGGCAGTTCAGCCGGACAGCTCCGGGATGACGTTCACGCGAAGCCCCGCCACGGAACCTTCCAGCCTTCGGGTTCCTTCTCTGTCTGGCCGCCTTGCGCTACTCTTCCCTTCTTCGCCTGTGCGCATGAAGTTGTATTCCCAATATATCCATCCGCGGCTATTTTGTCAAGCGGAGGGATAGTAGATGTGCATGGATTGGAGATGTGCCCGTATCAGAAAAGCGAACTCAATATCAAGACAGGCGCGAAACCCAGGCTGCATGGAAAGCCGCTGAGATTGCTTTAGATTGGAGGCGATGAATTCGTCGTTGCAGCGGCGCAGGCTTTGTCGGAAAAATCAACAGGAAGTTGATTTTAGCACTCAGGCGACGGAAGAAGCCTTTGGGTGCGTTCGACAAACCAAGCAGCGAGACGTTACGAATTCCAGCGAGAATCTCTGCAATCGAACGGCTTCCCATGCAGCCGCTCAAAAGCAATCTCGTTGGATTCAAGGCCAGACTTCCCATACAGTCCGTAAAATCCAATCTACATCTACGTTTTCAGGCTGTTCAGAAAGGTCCAGATGCTAGAAACGACGAGGCTTGCGCCGCGCCGCGTACTTCTTGTACGCAAGCAAGCAAACGCAGTCATGACGAAGCAGATGGGCCTTTTGGGGC
>CAZRQI010000050.1:0-11940 GCA_964602025.1 uncultured Veillonellaceae bacterium | reverse complement strand
AAATGATAGTCTTTGAAACGGTATATAATCCCATGGAGACCGAATTTTTGCGGCAAGCCCGACACTGCGGATTACGGGCCCTGCCGGGCACCGAACTGTTGCTATGGCAGGCAGTGGCGGGATTCGAATTGTGGACGGGAACGGCGGCGCCCCGGGATGTGATGAAATCAAGCCTGCTGTCCGAGTTGAAAAGCTGAGACACAATTATTGGGAGCGCGGGAACACACATCGCTTTTCTTCGGCGGATCAAAGTGAGGCAAACGGGAAGAGGTCGACGCATGGAGTATCTGACAACACAGTGGCTGGAAGGACAACGGCTCGACTGGAAAATGGCGGCCTGCCTGCGGGAGATCGGCGAATATAAGGGTTGCGCCCAGATGTATGGAGTTCATATTTCAGAGGCCATGGAATCATTGCGGCAGGTGACGGCCGAACATGCCGCGGCGGCGGCCGGTCGCCTGGAGAGAAGCGAAACCTCAATTGAGCAGGCCAATTATCAGCGGCTGATCCTGGAATTGCAAGATGTCGCGCAATCGCTGCCGCTTGAGGGTTCAAGCATCGTAACCGTTCATGAAGGATTGTTCCGGGAATCGGGTCGGGAAGCGGGACTTTTTCGTTCCGCCGAAACGGGTCTGGCCTTGGCAAAGCTGTGTGAAAACTATCAACAGCAGGAAAAGATCACAGACCCTATCCTACTGATTGGCGCGTTTGTTGCCGGCTTCCTGTCCATTCGCCCCTTTGCGGCGGGAAACCTGCGGCTGGCATTGCTAATCGCAGGCTGGTTGTTGAACCGGTCCGGCTATTCGATCAACCGCTATGTCAGTCTCGAGCGCGTGGCGGAAACGAAGAAAGACATCGTCCGGCCCGTGCTCGGACAGATGATGGGAAAAACGGACTTGGCCGATGACGACTTGGCGAAGTGGTGGGAATGCTGGTTGGAACTATTGCTGCTCGCCTACCGGAACCTGAGCTCCCGGGCTGCGGCCCTAAGCGGGCGGCGAGGCGTAAAAACGGAATTGGTGTTGGCCTGGATCGACGTTGCTCCTGACGATTTTTCCATCCGGGAAATTCAGCAGCAAGTTCCGGAATGCGGCCTAGAACTGATTCGGAAAATTATCAAAGAACAGAAAAACGCCGGGATGATTCAATGTTTGGGCAGAGGACCCAATGCTCGCTGGCGGAAACGGAAAAGACGAAAACGCGGGATGGTTTAAAAACTGGAAAAATCGTGGTATAATGTAAAGTCAATTGGGATAAGCACCTGTTGTCAGATAAAACACAGTTAAAGGAGATAGATTGCCAATGGTAACGAAAGAAAAAGAACAGAGCTTTTTTGGCGACATTGCCCTAAGCCACAAAGTGATGGCCGCCATTCAGGCCATGGGATTTGAGGAGCCGTCGCCGATTCAGGCCCGGACGATTCCGCCGATTATGGAAGGGAACGACGTGATCGGCCAGGCGCAAACCGGGACCGGGAAGACGGCCGCGTTTGGCATTCCCATTACCGAGAAGGTTCAGGATTTACGGCATGTTCAGGCATTGATCATGACACCGACCCGGGAGCTGGCCTTGCAGGTTTCTGAAGAAATCGCGAAAATCGGCCAGTTTAAACGGCTCAAGACGCTGCCGGTGTACGGCGGTCAGTCGATCGATCGTCAGATTCGGGCGCTGCGTTTTGGCGTGCAGATCGTCATCGGTACGCCGGGACGATTGCTCGACCATATCCGGCGCGGTACTATCAAGTTGGATATGGTGAAGATCCTGGTGTTGGATGAAGCCGATGAAATGCTCGACATGGGGTTCGTTGACGATATTGAAACCATCATGGAGAATATCCCGCGGGAAGGCCGCCAGACCTTGCTGTTCTCGGCTACGATGCCGCAGCAGATCCGCTCCCTGGCCGACCGATACATGAACAAACCCGTGTTTGTGACAGTCAGCAAGGAACAGTTGACGGTACCGCAAATTGATCAGTATTACTATGAAACCCGGGAAAAGCTGGACGGTTTGTGTCGGATTCTGGATGCTGGCGACATGGAAAGCACCATTATTTTCTGCCGAACCAAAAAAGGCGCCGACGAACTGACGGCATCCTTGGTGGCGCGCGGCTATATGGCGGAGGCGTTGCACGGCGACCTGAGCCAGGTCCAGCGTGACCGGGTCATGAAAAAGTTCCGCGAATCCAAGCTGGAGATTCTGGTGGCGACGGATGTGGCGGCCCGCGGACTGGATATCGACCATGTGACGCACGTGGTCAACTACGATATTCCGCAGGATCCTGAATCGTACGTTCACCGGATTGGTCGGACCGGTCGCGCAGGGCGCAAAGGAACTGCCATCACGTTTATCCATCCGCGCGAATTTCGTCAGCTGAAGCAGGTGGAACGGGAGATCCGACAACGGATTGTACGGGGGCAGTTACCCTCTGCGGCGGATATTCTTGAGCGACAACGTGAAATTATCAAGCATCGGGTCATCAAAACGTTAGAACAGAATGCGTTTGCTGATTATCATCCGATTGTCGCAGATCTCTCTCTCGACTACGACACGTTGGATATTGCGGCGGCGGCGCTGAAACTTTTCCAGGAAGGCTTTAAGGAAGTCGCCGAGCTGGAAACGCAATCCCTGTCAACCAACAGTGGGGCGGAAGCGGGCATGGTCCGACTGTTCGTCAACGCCGGACGCGACAATAATATCCGACCGGAAGACATCGTGCGAACCTTTGCCGGTGAGGCCGACATTCCCGGTAGTTCGATCGGACTGATCAAGATTTACAGCAACTTTTCGTTCGTGGAAGTTCCGGAAGATGTGGCGGAACGCGTCGTATCCGCCATGCAGGGCAACCGGATCAAAGGAATAAAGATCAATGTCGAAATCGCGAAAGGCCGATAAGCCGAAAAATACGAATAAGACCGGAATATCCGGGGGCGCGGGACTGATTCTCCTTGCGCTCCTGCTCATTTTAGCCGGTGCTGCTTATTATGCGGTCCAGGAGTTGACCTCCGGACCTGCCGCAAAGTCTGTTCCGGTGACTGGTTCAAGGAATGACGCCGATTTCAACTCCCGTTGCGACACGCTGCATTCGGTTGTGGACAAGGTGGTGGCGGGACAGAACCTGATCGTCTCGGATGTGCACCAGGAAGTGAAGGCGGTCGATCGGCGAAACACCGACGGAAAAATCCGCTGGAATGCCCGGAAATTGTTGATCGAGGCGACTGATACCGTTTCACCGGAGGGAATCCGACGGGTGTTGGAGACCGCGCTGAAGCCGGCCAGCGGGGTGGTCCTGCAATTGGAACCGGATCAGTATCACGGCTTCGCTGTAACCCGAATCGATATCGGTTTTCGGGATCAGCTCGGCGGCGGACCACTGTCCATTGTCAGTGATCGGCTCTATGTTGTAGAAACGACGAAAAAACCTATCGCCAAAGGCGCCAGACAAAAAACCAATACGGCGCATAAGGGAGAAATCGCCCTTATCATCGATGATTTTGGTTACCGGCAAGATATGATTGCGGGATTCGCCGCAATCCGCCAGCCGTTTACTTTTGCGGTCATCCCCTTCAAGCAGTTTAGCAAGGATGCTGCTGCCAAAGGCTTGACCAGCGGTCACCAGGTCATCCTGCATTTGCCGATGGAACCGATGTCCGGCGTGGAAGAGGCGGAAGTCCCGATTACGGTTCGGGTGGGAATGACTCAGGATCAGATTCGCGAACTGATCGACCGGGCCACTGACAGTCTGCCGGGAATCATTGGCGTAAACAACCATCAAGGGTCCAAGGCGACGGCGGACCGAAACACGATGAATGCGGTGATGATAAAACTACGGCAAAAGGGACTCTTTTTTGTCGACAGCCGGACCAATGGCCGATCCGTCGCCGCGGAAACGGCTCGCCGCGAAAAAATCAAGACTACGGAAAACGACTTGTTTATTGATGGGATGGCGGATGTCGCCTATGTCAAAAAACAATTGCGCGCGGCCGGCGAAATGGCGGCAAAGATGGGAAGCGTCACGGTAATCGGCCACGCCCGACCCACAACGCTGACGGCTTTACGGGAGATGATTCCCGAACTGGAAGCGCGCGGGATCCGGTTTGTGTTTGTTTCCCAGTTGGTTCGCTGACGATTTATTACCGCCTACCGAGGGAAAGTGGCGGGCGAGTTTTCAGGTGAGGCATGGTGAACGGTGTGGAACCTTTTTCTCTTTTTAAAATTGTAGCCGGATTGTTTCTGTCGGGCAGTCTATTGGCTTGCTTGACGGCAAAACGGCCAAGTCTTGCCAATTGGCTGTCGCATGGATTGGCGGCCGCCGGTTGCCTGACATTGACGTTCCTGGCATGGAGCGTCCTTGAGACGGGAATGCCGATGGTGTTTGCAGTGGGCCGCTGGTTGCACGGCGCAGTTGTTACCTTTCGGATCGACTCTCTGGCGGCATTCTTTTTGCTGTTGCTGGGATTGGTTGGCGCTGCAGCTTCGATTTACGCCATCGGCTATACGGCAGGGCATTATACGCCCCGCTATTTTATTTTGCCGGCGCTGTTCAACCTGTTTTTGTTTTCTTTGTTTTTTGTCCTGACGGCTAGTCATGTCGGGGTTTTTCTGATTGTCTGGGAACTCATGTCGTTGACTTCGTTGCTGCTGATTTTGTATGAACATGAACATACGGCGAACATTCGCGCCGGATTTGTTTACGTCGTTATGACCCATGTCGGCACCGCTTTTATCATCGGCGCTTTTTTTCTTCTTGCGACTTCGGCCGGCAGTCTCAGTTTTCAATTATTGCGGGGGGATGAGTTACCGGCGGCGACCCGTAATCTGGTGTTCCTGTTCGCATTGATCGGATTTGGCACGAAAGCCGGCATTATTCCCCTTCACATCTGGTTGCCGAAAGCCCATCCTGCGGCGCCAAGCCACGTTTCCGCCCTGTTGTCGGGTGTGATGTTGAAGACGGCAATCTATGGCCTGTGTCGTTTTTATCTGGAATTTATGGGAACCGGCCCGGTCTGGTGGGGAATGCTGATCATGGGACTGGGCGTACTGTCTGCGTTTATGGGCGTGATGTATGCGATGATGGAAAATGACATCAAACGCCTGCTTGCGTATTCCAGCCTGGAAAATATGGGGGTCATCCTGCTTGGCGTAGGGGCCGGCATGGTTTATGCCTCCAAACATCACGTGCTGCTGGCGGGGTTGGCCTGGAGCGCCGCCTTATACCACGTGTTCAATCATGCGGTGTTCAAATCATTGCTGTTCATGAGCGCCGGTTCGGTAGTTCAGAGAGTCGGATCCCGTGAAATGGATTCCATGGGCGGGCTGATTCGTCGGATGCCTCATACAGCGGCGTTTTTTCTGGCCGGCGCCGCAGCGATTTCGGCATTGCCGCCGCTCAACGGGTTTGTCAGCGAATGGTTGACGTTGCAATCCTTGTTCTTTTTGCCGGAAGCGATTCCCGGCGTGTCCGGTCGGGTGCTGGGAGGCCTGTTGTTTGTGCTGCTGGGAATGACGGCGGCGATTGTGGCCGGTTGTTTCGTCAAAGCTTTTGGAATTGTATTTCTGGCGCGTCCTCGGTCGAGAAAAGCGGAAACAGCAAAGGAGATGCCGCTGATTTCCCTACTGCCGTTGGGAGCGCTGGTTCTGGCCTGCCTGGGGCTGGGGCTGCAACCGCAGTTCCTGTTGAAATTGATCCACCGTGTTCTGCGACCGTTCGATGGTGTGGAAACAAAAGGCCTTGTGCAACCTGACTGGATGGGATTCTCGTTCCAAGCCGGACCTGCCGAAGGGATCCTGGCCGTGAATGTCGCGGTGGTGCTGGCGGCGATCGGGTGTCTGCTGGCCGGCCTGCTCTATTACTTGCGGGGAAAACCGCGGCGCGAGGTACAGGAGGTTTGGGCTTGCGGCATCGTACCGTCGTACCGGAACCAGTATACATCCATGGGCTTTGCCAAACCGGTTCGATGGGCTTTCCGTTGGTTGCTGCGTTCCCGGCGTGAACGGATCGTGGATGAAAACGAAAATCGGTATGTAGGCCGGAAATTGGCTTACCACCAGACGATTCACTATGTGTTTGACGAATTGTTTTATAATCCGGCGCAACGCTGGATCCTTCAGAGGGCCAAATATGTGAAGCGGCTGCAGGCTGGCAGTGTGCAACTTTACATGGGATACGTTCTCATCGTAACGGTTGTCGTGTTGGTCTGGAGCAGCAAAAACTGAGGTGGAATCATGCCGATGATGAAAATGCTGCTTCAGGCTGTGGCGATTGTGGCGCTGGCGCCGCTGATCCAGGGCTTTATCCAGTGGTGCAAGGCCCGGTCCCAAAATCGACGTGGGCCGGCGCCATGGCAACCCTATCACAACTTGTTCAAATTGTTGGGCAAAGACATGGTGACGCCGCAAACCGCTTCCTGGATCACCACGGTCACTCCTTTTATCTGCTTTGGCGCCGCGTTTGCCGTAGCGGCGCTCGCACCGGTTTTCCCTGACAAAAATAGCGGCGTGGCGGATTTGTTGCTGGTGGTGTATTTGTTCGGACTCAGCCGCTTTGTACTGGCGCTGGCCGGTTTGGACACCGGCAGTTCCTTCGCTGGGATGGGAAGTTCACGCGAGATCTATCTGGCGATTCTAGTGGAGCCGGCGTTTTTACTGGCCGTTCTTGCCGCCGCCAGCGGCGCCGGAACGACGGAGCTGGGAGCGATGACGGGAGATGCCTTGAAACATTCGTTCACGTTGCCGTATGTTTTGGCGGCGGTGGCGTTCTTCCTTGTAACTGTCGCGGAATGCGGCCGGATTCCGGTCGACAATCCGGATACCCATCTGGAACTGACCATGTTTCAAGAAGCGATGCTGCTCGAATATTCAGGACGTCAACTGGCGCTGTTGCATTGGTCTATTTTTGTACGGCAACTGGGAATGATTCTGCTGTTTGTGAAACTGTTCCTGCCCTGGAGTTGGTTGGATCTTATCCCGTTCGAATCGGTCTGGCTGGTAGGCAAGGTTTTTTTCGTGGCCTTCTTGCTGGCGGCGACGGAAACCAGTACCGCCAAGATGCGGCTGTTCCGTCTGCCTGACTTTCTCGCCGCTTCCGGGCTATTATCGCTGTTGGCTCTGGTAGCCCATTGATTTGGAGGACTTCACATGAATCTGTTGACTGTTTTATTATTATTCACTGCTTTTTTAATTACCCGGGTTTCCAGCCTGCGACTGGGAATACAAATTTTGCGGATTCAGTCGATTGCCGTGGCGATTGCCTGTGTCTGGAGCGGAATTGAAGCGGAAGCATTGCATACCTATATCGCCGCAGCGATGACTGTCATTATTAAAGGCTGGATGATTCCTTACGCATTGTTTCGGGTAGTGAAGCGTTTGCGAGACGAGCGGGAGTCCAAGCCAATTCTTTCGCCCAATCAGACATCGCTGGCGGCGGCGTTGGTTTTGGCGGTTGCCTACGGATTTTTGGACAAGGCGTTGCCCGGGTTGAGCCGGGATGTTTTGGCCGGCGCACTTGCGGTATTTTTGATTGGCCTATTGATTATGATCACGCGAAGACAGGCGATCCTGCAAATTATCGGGCTGATTATGATGGAAAATGGAATATATCTGTTGGGTCTGTCCATGACGAAAGGGTTGCCGTTGATCATTGAATTCGGCGTGTTTTTCGATGTGTTTGTAGCGGTCATTGTGTTGGGCATTTTAACTTGGCGACTTAAACTTTCGTTTATGACAACCGATACTTCCATATTGCGAAAGTTGAAGGGTTGATACGATGCTGGATAAAGTAACGATTCTTGCCGCGGTCATGGCGCCTCTCGCCACCGCCATATTGGTGATGTTGATAAACAAGCCGCGCGTTGTTGCGTGGATCAATCTGTTGGGAGCGACCGTGACTTCGGCGATGTTGTTTTGGATCGTAAGGCAGGTAGCCGTGGCGGGGCGTTTTCAGAAGAGCCTGTTCCTGGTGGATGAACTGAGCGCTTTGTTTCTGCTGATTTTGGGGATACTTGCTTTCACGGTATCCTTATTTTCCGTGCATTATATGGAATTTGAGAGGACAACCGGCCATATTACGGATAAAATGGTATCCCGCTATTATGCATTGCTGCAGTTGTTTATTATGACGATGATTTTTGCCCTGGTCGTCGAAAACCTGGGGATGTTGTGGGTGGCCATCGAGGCGACTACATTGGTTTCGGCCTTGCTTGTGGCCTATTATTCGAACCGGTCGTCTCTGGAAGCGGCCTGGAAATATGTCATGGTCTGCAGCGTGGGAATCACCTTGGCATTATTGGGGACCATACTGTTGTACTACGCGCAGGTTCAGGTCAGTCCGGTGGAAGTCCAGCCATTGAGCTGGCTGACGTTGTATGCGGAAGCGCCTCACTTCAACCCGGCATTGGTTAAACTGGCGGTTGGTTTTCTCATTATCGGTTACGGGACCAAGGCGGGGCTGGCGCCCATGCATACATGGCTTCCGGATGCTTACAGCCAGGCGCCGAGTCCAATCAGCGGCGTTCTGTCGGGAGCGTTGATGAGCTGTGCAGTATATGCGATGATCCGCAATTTGGCGATTATTAACCAGTTGCCGGAAGTGGGCGGCGTCGCCGGACAATTGCTGACCGCGTTCGGAGTTTTCTCGATTGGGATTGCCGTGCCGTTTTTGTTGTTACAGCACAATGTGAAACGGTTGCTGGCCTATTCCAGCGTTGAAAATACAGGATTGATCGTAATCGGAATCGGTACGGGAACTCCATTGGGGATTTATGGCGCACTGCTCCACTTGCTCAATCATGCGGTCGGCAAATCCGCGTTGTTTTTTATCACGGGGCTGATTGTTCAACAATATCGCACAAAATACATTATGCGGATCAAGGGAATCATTACAGCCATGCCGTTAATGGGCGGGCTGTTTGTGCTGCTGTTTCTGGCGGTTTCCGGGTTGCCGCCTTTCGGTTTATTCCTCAGCAAATTGACGATTATCCAGTCCCTGTTTTTTGACGGCTGGGAGTTGGGACTATTGACACTGTTGCTGTTGGGCGGAGTGTTTGCCGGAATGGTATATTACATGCTACGCATGGTCTTCGGTTCGCCACCATCGTTGTTGGAAGTACGGCCGGTTCCTTTGGGGATGCTGGCGGCGATCTTGCTTTCATTGGCGCTACTCTTGACTACCGGATTTTTTGTGCCGGACTGGCTGGATGCCCTGTTGCGTTCGGCGGCGTCGATTGTGACGGGGGGAGTGAAATAATGATCAAGTGGAAAGAGGTGGCCGCTTCCAATCTGAGGGCTGCCGCCAATGCATTTTCGAAAGGTGCGAAATTGCCGCTGCATGCTATGTTTGCCACTGACGAACGGTCCGCGAGCGGGAACTTCTGCGTATATGTCCTTTTTTCCGGCGAAGGGAAAGGGAATTTTTCCATGATCAAAGCGTCGATTGCGGACGGACCAGCGTTGGAATTTCCGTCGTTGACTCCTCTGCTGCCGGCTGCGGCTTGGTATGAGAGGGAAATTCATGATTTGTTCGGCCTGACGCCCGTAGGGCATCCCGATCTGCGGCCGTTGATACTGCATGAACATTGGCCGCAGGGTTGTCACCCCATGCGCCGGGATTTTGGCAAGATTCCCAAGGGAAAAGTCAATGCGCAGGAAGTCATGCGTCCCCGTGTTCATGGCGAAGGGGTGTTTGAAGTTCCTGTGGGGCCGATTCATGCCGGCATTATTGAGCCTGGGAATTTTCGGTTCAGTCAGGCCGGCGAGAATGTGATCCATTTGGATCCGACCCTGTTTTTTACACATCGCGGAGTGGAAAAATCACTGGAAGGTCTAACGCCGGAGCAGGCAATTTTTCGGGTGGAACGGACTTGCGGCGCCTGCAGCGTTTCCAACGCTCTATCGTTCTCGCAGGCGGTGGAGTCGATGGGGCCGACAGTGGTTCCGGAACGGGCATTATTTCTGCGGGTGCTGACGGCGGAGTTGGAACGGCTATACAACCACATCGGCGATATCGGTAATATTTGCGCGGGGATCGGGTTTGCCGTGGGGACGAGTCAGGGAGCGCGGCAAAAGGAACTGGTGATGAGGTTTAATGAAGAATTGACAGGAAACCGGTTCCTGCGTGGCATGGTGCTTCCGGGCGGCGTGGCTTTCGAGATGGCGGGCGATTTGATCCGGCAAGCTTCCAGTCTGATTCATGCGTTGGAGCAGGATTTTCTGGAACTGGTGGAAATTATCCGTGAAAGTCCCGGCGTAAAAGATCGGGTGCGCAAAACCGGAATCCTGCCGCCTCAGGCAGCAGCCGATCTCGCGGTTGTTGGGCCGGCGGCCCGGGCTTCCGGCATCGATATCGATCTGCGACGCGATCATCCATATGCGGCCTATGATCGGGTGAATTTCAAAATACCGGTCCGAACTCATGGTGATGTCGAGGACAGGCTATTCCTGCGCGTGTCGGAAGTGATGGAATCTTTTGGGATTGTTCGGCAGACATTGTCGGCGCTGGCGGAGATTAAGGGCCCGATTCGGGTCGGTTTGGAGCCCACGAGTGGCGGCGGAAACGGACTCGGTTGGAGTGAGTCGGCTCGTGGAGCTAATTTTCACTGGGTGATGCTCGACGCCAAGCAAAAAATCACCCGCTGCTTCATCCGGTCGGCCTCCTATCCCAATTGGCCCGCTCTGGCCGTGGCCACGCCGGGAAACATCATTCCCGATTTCCCGTTGATCAATAAAAGCTTCGAGTTATGCTACGCATGCCTGGACCGGTGAAAATTTGACACAGGCTTTTTTCAACAGCCTGTCGTGAGGGGATCAATATGCTGAAGATGTTGAAGAAAATCATGCAACAAGGGACGGTGACGGAGGATTATTTCATGTCGCCGGTACCGGCCCGTTTTCGCGGTTGTATCGAACTGGACGATTGCAAATGCGGGGAGTGTCGGAAATGCGTCGATGCTTGCCCTACCGGCGCAATTGCACTCAACCGAAAAAAAATGTCCGTGAATCACGATGCCTGTATTTTTTGCGGTCGCTGTGTGGAAGTGTGCGCCAAAGACGCATTGCGGCACACTCTTCACTATGAATGTGCGCATTTGTCAGGAGCATTGGAGTCCGAGCAGGGTGCAGAACTTAGCCGGAAAATCCGGTCGGTGTTGGGACGATCCCTGCATATCCGACATGTCGATGTCGGGTCCTGCAATGCCTGCGACTTTGAGATGAACGCATTGCTTAATCCTGTCTACGATGTGGCGCAGTACGGAATCGATTTTGTGGCATCGCCGCGCCATGCCGACCTGTTGATGGTGACCGGCGTCGTAACGCGAAACCTGCGGCCGGCGTTGGAAGCCACCTTCAAGGCGACGCCGACGCCAAAGCTCGTTATGGCAGTCGGAGCCTGCGCCTGTTCCGGAAAAGTATTCGGCGATACCTATGCCGAGGAAGGGCCGGTGAATAAAATCGTGCCGGTCGACATCTACGTTCCGGGCTGCCCGCCGCGGCCGCAGGCGTTGCTGTATGGACTCCTGCTCGCATTGGACAGATTGTGATATAATGACACTGGGGACTTTGGAGACAAGCGTCTGTTATTCCGGCGCAAGGGGAGGTATCGGCTATGAATGTTTCGGGAATCGGGCGCGCGCAGACCGCAACCGTACAGCCCAAAACCGGCAAGATCGGCGTAATGGTTGCCCAGCGTTCCATTGAGGCCGCCCGGCAGAACCAGGCAATCAGTGAAGCGGCGAAAAACGGTGGAACCAAACAATTCGCCCATCCTTATCTTGGTCATAATGTTGATATCTATGTATAGACCATAAATACTCAAACAAAAAACACCTGCCAAATCAAATTTGGCAGGTGTTTTTTGTTTTTCTTTTGCAGGATCTCCGGGAACGTTATTTTTTGGCCGGAGCCGCCGGTTGAGCTGGGGCCGCCGGCTTGGCCGGGGCGGCAGGTGCT
>CAZRQI010000049.1:10040-12011 GCA_964602025.1 uncultured Veillonellaceae bacterium | reverse complement strand
GGTCGACCACTTCCCGGCCCGGTTTGCTCAACTCGGCGCCCACCATCAGGCCCTTGCCCCGAACTTCACGGATCAGCGCCGGATATTTTTTCTTCAGGCCGGCCAACTGACTCATCAAATAATTCCCCATCGTCACGGCATTAGCCGACAGGTTTTCCTTTTCAAGAACCTCCAGCACTGCCAGTGCTGCAGCGCAGGCCAAGGGGTTCCCGCCGAATGTCGAGCCATGATCGCCCGGCGCAAATGCCGCGGCGACTTTTTCCGTCGCCATGAAGGCGCCGATTGGCACGCCGCCGGCCAGGCCTTTGGCCAGTGTCACGATATCCGCTTTCACTCCGTAGCCCTGACAGGCCAGGAACGTACCGGTGCGGCCCATGCCACTCTGAATCTCGTCAAAAATCAGCAACGCGCCGTATTTATCGCAAATTTCCCGTGCGTATTGCAGATACCCGTCGATCGGGACGTGGATGCCCCCTTCGCCCTGCACCGGCTCGATCATGACTGCGCAGGTCCGGGCGGACACGGCATCGGCCAGCGCCTTTTTGTCGTTGAACGGCACATACCGGAATCCGCCCGGCAAAGGCTCATACCCTTCCTGATATTTGGGTTGGCCGGTAGCGGTCAATGTCGCCAACGTCCGTCCATGGAAGGAGTGTTCGGCGGTCACGATTTCAACCTTGTCATCGCCCTGCATTTTTCCATACTTGCGGGCCAGTTTCATAGCGCCTTCGTTGGCTTCTGCGCCACTGTTGGCGATGAACACCTTGTCCAGATTCGACAGTTTGGCGAGCTTTTCGATCAACCGGACCTGCGGTTCCGTATAATAAAGGTTCGAACAATGAATCAATTTCCCCGCCTGTTCGCAAACGGCCTTCACCAGCGCCGGATGGGCGTGTCCCAAAATATTGACGGCGATCCCCGCCAAAAAATCGAGATACTTCTTGCCATCGGTATCAAAAACATAAGGGCCCTCGCCATGGGAAAGCACCAACGGATAACGGCTGAATACCGGCATGAAATATTTTCGATCCTGTTCAAACACTTCCATTTTGTCCAAATTCATTCACCCCTTATGCTTTACTACCGCCGTACCGGCGACATTGCCGGGCTGCAGGGATTCAACGATGCAATGCGGCCGTCGCCCATCAACCACCCGGGCCAAACGGGCGCCTTTTTCCAGCGCCCCCATGCAAGCCTGAACCTTGGGGATCATTCCGCCATCGACCACACCGTTCCGGATCATCGCCGTCGCTTCGTCGAAGGAAAGCTCGCCGATCAGGCTGCTTTTGTCGTGGTAGTCGCGGAAAACGCCTTCCACATCGGTCAGCAGCAGGAATACATCCGCCTGGAGCTGCGCCGCGACCGTTGCGGCGGCCGTATCGGCGTTGATATTGTATGTCTGACCTTCCCCATCGGCACCGATAGGCGCGATGACCGGTACATAACCGCCAGAAAGTAAAGTATTCAAAAGTTCGGGCCGTACCGCCGCCACTTCGCCGACAAAGCCGATATCCACCTGCCGGGCGGCGCCGTCCTCGTAGACCGTCGCCAGATGCCGCCTGACCTCGAACAGGTCTGCATCCTTGCCGTTCAGACCGACCGCGCATACACCGGCGCGGTTGATGAAATTGACCAACTCGGGGTTGGTCTTTCCCACCAACGCCATTTGCGCCAAGGTTGCCGTTTCAGCATCCGTCACCCGCAACCCGGCGATAAACTCCGTTTTTTTGTTCATCGCTTTGAGCAGGCCGGTAATTTCGGGGCCGCCGCCATGCACAATGACCAGGCGAACGCCGGCCTGCGATAAGTCGGCGATATCCTGGGCGACCGCCTGCTTCAGGGAGTCATCCAGCATGGCGTTGCCGCCGTATTTGACGACAATCGTCTTCCCCCGCCAGCTTTGCAGTTTCGCCGCGCCGCTCATGTTGTATATTCTCCGTTAATCTTGATATATTCATAGGACATGTCGCA
>CAZRQI010000049.1:0-9940 GCA_964602025.1 uncultured Veillonellaceae bacterium | reverse complement strand
CCGCTCATGTTGTATATTCTCCGTTAATCTTGATATATTCATAGGACATGTCGCAGGTATAAATCGTCGTTCCTGCCGTGCCGACCCCCAAATTGATGACGACCTTGATTTCCCGTTCGGCCATGACCGTCCGGAGATTCTTTTCATCAAATTTGGCGCCCAATCCTGCCGTCACGATCTGCACCCCGCCGATCGATAGCGTTGTCTTTTGGGGATCCAGCTCCGCGCCGGAATAGCCTGCTGCGCACAAAATCCGGCCCCAATTGGGATCCTGGCCAAAAAACGCGGTCTTGACCAGAGGGGAGTTGGCAATCGCCATGCCGGCCTTGCGGGCGTCCGCTTCTGTGGCGGCCCCCTGAACTTCAATTTCAATGAATTTTGTCGCGCCTTCGCCATCCCGCGCCACTTTTTTGGCCAGGTTCAACGCCGCTGCCCGCAGGGCCGCCGCAAAGACCTGGTATTCCGGATCTTCGACGCTTGTGATCTGGGTATTTCCGGCCATGCCGTTGGCCAGGACAACCAGCATGTCATTCGTACTCATGTCACCGTCCACCGTAATCCGGTTGAAAGAGGCTTCCACGGCATCCGTGAGCGCTGCCTGCAGCACGTCCGGCGCCACGGCCGCATCAGTGGTGATGAGGGCCAGCGTCGTCGCCATGTTGGGGCAAATCATGCCCGCCCCCTTGGCCATGCCGCCGAACCGGACGGATACCCCGCCAAATTCCGCCACATAGCCGCAGGTTTTGATAAAAGTATCCGTCGTCATGATGGCCTGTGAAGCCTTTTCGCCGCCGAACTCCGATAATTCCGCCACAGCCTGGCGAACGCCGGCGGACAGCTTTTCCATCGGCAATGGCACGCCAATCACCCCGGTGGAACCGACCACGACCGCTTCTGACGGAATATCCAGCAGCGACGCCACTTGTTTCGCCGTATTGTTCGCGTCGGCCAATCCCTGTTCGCCTGTGCAGGCATTGGCGCAGCCGGCATTCAGGATGACCGCTCGCCCCGACACCTTTTTCATGGCGGCGCGGGAAACTAGAACCGGCGCCGCCGGGAAGCGATTGGTCGTAAACCGCCCGGCCCAATTGGCTTCTACCGTACTGAAAATCAACGCCACATCTTCCTTGCCGTTCTTCTTGATCCCGGCCTTAACGCCGGCCGCTTTATATCCCCGGGGAAAAGTAATCCCGCCGGCAACTTCCTTCAACACGATTTTCCCAACCTCCTCTATCATGGATACAACGGGGCCTGCGTTAGACCCGCCTTTTCATCCAGTCCAAACATCACGTTCATATTCTGCACCGCCTGCCCGGCTGCGCCTTTGACCAGATTGTCAAGGGCCGACACCACGATGACCCGGTTGGTTCGGGGATCGATATGCCAGGCGATATCGCAGAAATTGGAACCCCGGGTGTTCTTCGTAGCCGGATACGCGCCGCGTCCCAGCAAACGGATAAAAAATTCATTGCCATAAGCGCTCTGAAAGGCCTGATCGACCTGCTCCGCCGTCACGCCACTCTTTAAATTGCCGTAGCAGGTCGCCAAAATGCCGCGGGGCATCGGAATCAGATGCGGAGTGAAGTTGATGGTGATCGCCTCGCCCGCCGCTTCCGACAAGGCCTGTTCGATCTCGGGAGTATGCCGGTGATTGGCGATTCCATACGCTTGCACATTCTCAAAAGCCTCACAGATCAGATACATCGTTTCGGGTTTGCGACCGGCTCCGGACACGCCGGACTTGGCGTCAACGATCAAAGTGTTTCTGTCGACCAGATCATTTTGCACCAACGGCGTCAGCGCCAAAATCGAGGCTGTCGTGTAGCAGCCGGGATTGGCAAGGATTTTCGCTGATTTAATTTGGTCACGTTTTAGTTCTGTCAGTCCATAAACCGCGTGTGAGTCGGCATGGACATGCTTCAGTTTATACCACTTTTCATAAACGTCTGGATCGGCGAACCGATAATCAGCGCCCATGTCGATCAACCGGGCGCCAGCGGCGGTCACCTGTTCGCCGATCGCCATCGCATGGCCATGCGGCAGGCAGGCAAAGACAACGTCGCTGTTCGCGGCTATATGTTCGACTTCCTTGATGGAAATCATCGTATCATGATAAAATTGGTTCAAATG
Source organism: uncultured Veillonellaceae bacterium (assembly GCA_964602025.1). Classification (GTDB taxonomy): domain Bacteria; phylum Bacillota; class Negativicutes; order UBA1444; family UBA1444; genus UBA1444. The sequence goes on along the minus strand of CAZRQI010000049.1, from coordinate 7,810 downwards.
CGGATAAGTCTGCGCGATCGGCGCTCCGGTCTGATTCTCGGAAGTCAGGTATTGAACCCTGGCCTGGGGATGATTCGCGAGAATCCTGAGCAATTCTTCGCCGGTATATCCTGTAGCGCCCAAAATACTGAATTTCATCTACACCGCCTCCATTCGTTGCTGATTATTATACATCATCGGTGTATTTTTTTGCAACACCTTTGCGCATATTGTATTCTAAATTCCGCATCGAAATTTAGCCGCCTTCACGCAGCAACACCGTGGCGGCGGGCCGGCCAATCGTTCATAAATCCTCAATGGTGCCGGATAACTTCAAAACGGTAGAGCTCCACGGTTTGATCGGGATAGATCCCAGCTTTCCGGCAGGCGATTGACACCTGTTCGTTGGCCGAATCTATGCCTTCAAGGTCCGGCAGCAATACGCCGGATCGTCCGCCATGCCTCACAATCACGCCATACCGTTTGGGGTCGAGTTTATCGATCGAATCGACCCGTTCCGGATTCCCTAGGATATCGACCGACACCTCAAGTTCGTCCAACTCCGAAGCCACGACCGGGTCAAACCGGGGATCCTCGGTGGCCGCGCTGACCGCATTACGGATGATTTCCCGCGCCGCATCGGCCTGCGTCGGCAAGATGGTCCCGATACAACCGCGCAACTGTCCTTTTTTTTTCAACGACACGAATACACCGGCCCGCTTTGCGGACTCCGGCGGCAAAGGACCTGACGGTTCCGGCATGATTTTGGAATGCTTCATAAAAAATCGCAAACTCTCTTTCGCGAGGCGAACCGGCCAGCTCTCTTCGCGGTTCATCCGTCACCCCTCCTTTGTCTTGCGTCGATCTTTAACGGAAAATATGGCCACGCCATATCCAACCCCGAATGGCCCTTCATAGGAGAGAATCTCCGACTCTGCTTCCAATCCATCCAATGTCCCCAGCAAAAAGAAAATTGGCCGGAGTCCGCATTCACCGGCTTCTTCCACCAACTCCGGCGCCAACTCAAACAGCGATTTTACATCCATGGCTTGCAGACACCGGATGATTCGTTCATCAAACAGCCGCCCCTGCGGACTGTAACCGGCCGGAGCGTCCGGCGTCAACCGGTGGGAAAGATCGCCGGAGGCAACCACCGCCACTTTTTGGCGGGTCGATTCAATCGCTCCTTGTACCGCCTTGCCAAAGGCATACATTTCGGGATAGCTTAAAAACCCGACAGACAGATGGACCACCTGCCCCTTGAATCCAGCCTGATTCAAGTAATGCAGCGGAATAACCGCGCCATGGTCCAGTTGCAGGGAAAAGCGATATTGCTGGGCCATAGGTTCATCCAGAACCGCCAGGCTGACCCCCAGTCGTTCACATTGTTTGATGATGTTTTGCACCAACAAACTGTTCGTTTCAAAAGAAACCGCCACTTCCGGAGCGCCGAACGCCGCGAGGCCGCCGCGCAAAACCGGGGAAACATTGATTCCGACGGCATCTTGGAATGCCGGTCCATGCGGCGTTATAATAACAACCGAAGTCGGATTTTTTTGCAGCAGAAATTGCGCTGCCGCTTCCGCCGCCTGAATGCTTTGCCGGACCCGGCCCGATTCGGCGCCTCCCACCTCGGACAGCATGATGGGCGGATGCGGAAACAAAGCACAACCGGTCAAATGTGTCACACTCATCGCCCCCTCTTATCCATACTGAGTTGCATTTTCCACAACCTGCGTTTTAAATCCTGCTATTTCGCTTCTGGATCAAAAAATTTTCGGAGGACTACATGCGTTTCATTAAATGGATTTTACTTCTGGGTCTCCTGGGCGGACTCTATTTCGGCTGGAACAGTTCGGGAGGAGAAAATCCGCTTCCCGCGTACCTGGAAAAAGCAAAAGTCGCCGTCTCCTTTCGCGCCTATGTCGAAACCAAGCTGAACCGAAAAAACTTCGTCCCCCTCACGCAAGTGCCGCTTTCTTTTCAACAAGCGCTCATCGCCGTCGAAGACAACCGGTTTCATCAACACTGCGGAATCGATCTGGAGGCGGTCTCCCGGGCACTTCTTGTGAACCTCCAATCCGGTGAACTAAAGGAAGGCGGCAGCACGATCACGCAACAGCTCGTAAAAAATCTGTTTCTGTCCCAGGATCGGACCTGGAGCCGCAAAGCGCTGGAAATTCCCTTGACGTTGATCATGGAATGGCAGTTCTCCAAACCGGAAATTCTGGAGATGTACGTCAATACCATCTATTTCGGCTCGGGAGCTTACGGCATCGGCGAAGCCGCCCAGACCTATTTCGGCAAACCGACGCGCGACCTGACCCTCGCCGAATCCTCGCTCATCGCCGGACTGCCGGCGGCTCCATCCGTCTATTCGCCCCTGGTGGATCTCAGCATGGCCCGACAGCGCCAAAATATTGTTTTGGCGGCCATGGTTAAGCACGGGTACATCATCCGGCAACAAGCCGATGAGGTCCGCAACACGCCGCTGAAATTCGCCAAGTAAAATCCCCCGAACAGTTCCATGATTTCGCCGCGAATGAGGCAAGTGAGGCCCGGGAAGCTTAATGCTTCCCGGGCCTCCACATTTTCCAATAAACCGCGTTCTATTTCCCGGCCGGTTTTGACTTCCCGCCTTTTTTAGCCGGCGGCGTCACCGGTTTGGGATTCGGCAGGAAATAGTTTGTCATCTCGTTCCACTCACCATTCAGATTGTCCTTCAAGACGGAAAGATAGGTCCGTTCGATGGTAAACTCCCGAATGTAAGTGTTCGCGTCGATATACTTGGCATCCTTGATCAACCGGCCTTCATCCTGAACGTTGAAGGCCAGCAAGGTGAAATAGCCTTTGCGGCTCCCGCCCAAATCCGTTTTTACAGCCACACCCATCGTAACCGGAGAATTTTTTTCCATCAGGTTGCGGCTCAGTTCCTTATAGGTGGCAAACACCACGGATTCGGAAGAAGAGACCAACGGATAAAGTTCCGGGAACATTTTTTGGAAATCTTTGATCTGGAAAGGCATATCCGGCGTAACCCGCTGCATTCGCACAAACGATCCCGGTTTATCCCCCTCATATTTCACATCCATGCCGATCCCGATATCGTTCCGTCGAAACCGATACGTATAAGTGTCGGCCTGTGCTTTTTTGTAGCCGCTCTTCTCCCACTGTTCCTTGGTCCAGGGCTGGTTATCGCTGTCGATGACCAAGCGGAAATCACCATATTGCTGCCCGATGGTTTCCTTCGTGTCGCCCAGGCCGGCGAAAGCCGGCGTTCCTGTCAATAAAATCCCGAGAACCAACCAACCCAATAAAAACTTCTTCATTTTTCATTCCCCCGTTAACATTGAAAGTCGCGCCTACTGCGTCGCATGATGTCCATTATATTTATATTTGACCTGAACACTGGGGAATCCTGCATAAAAACAAAACCCGGAAAATACTTTTCCGGGTTTTGAAACTGACAATTAACGTTTCGAGTATTGGGAAGCTTTACGCGCTTTCTTGAGGCCGTATTTACGGCGCTCTTTTTCACGCGGATCACGGGTCAGGAAACCCGCTTTCTTGAGAGCCGGCCGATATTCGCTGTCGACCCGGAGCAACGCCCGGGCAATACCATGCCGAACCGCGCCGGCCTGGCCGGAAAACCCGCCGCCATCGACGCGGGCCAATACATCATATTTGGCCAATGTATCGGTCAGATTCAACGGTTGTTTGATAATCAACTGGAGCGTCTGCAATCCGAAATACTCATCGAATGCATGTCCGTTGATCATGATTTTGCCGGTGCCGGGAGTCAAACGAACCCGGGCAGTGGAAGTCTTGCGCCGGCCCGTTGCGTAATAAATAATCGGAGTCTTTGCCATCAACTGTTCCTCCTCACCAATCGCTATCGTACATTAATCTCAAGGACTTCGGGCTGCTGCGCTGCATGAGGATGCTCGGCGCCGGCATAAACCTTGAGTTTTCTGTAGATATCCGCACCCAGGCGGTTTTTGGGCAGCATCCCTTTAACGGCTATTTCCATAGCACGTTCCGGACGGGTCGCCAACAATTTCCCTGCTACGGTAAATTTCGCGCCGCTCTGATATCCGGAGTGACGGAAGTAGAGTTTTTGCGTCGCTTTTTTCCCCGTCAGCACGACTTGGGCGGCATTGATCACAATGACATGATCGCCGGTATCCATGTGGGGAGTGAAAATAGGCTTATGTTTGCCGCGTAGGACCTTTGCCACTTCAGCGGCAACCCGTCCCAGCGCTTTACCGGCTGCATCGACCACATACCACTTGTGCTCGACTTCAGCGGCTTTTGCCATAAATGTATCCATCAGGGCTCCTCCTCGTTCAAAACATGTTCAGGGATTTGCGACATCAAAGCTCCGGGGCTAGTGGATACTCTGACAAATCTCGCATAGTTCATTTTATTTGAAGTTCCCAGTGTTGTCAAGGTTTTTCGTAGAATACTTCTTTCAGATAGAGTCCGTTGGGCGGCGCTGTGGCGCCGGCCCTTTTCCGGTCCCGGCCGGCAAAAATAGCTGCGAAATCCGCCGAAGATATTTTCCTGGCGCCCAGGTCCACTACGGTACCGACAATATTCCGAACCATGTGATACAAAAACCCATTGCCATGAAACTGAAACTCCAGCAGCTGTTCCCGGCGGACGCAATGAGCCGCGAACAAAGTCCGCACCGGATTTCTCGCCGAACTGCCAGTCGCCTGAAACGCGCCGAAATGATGCTCTCCGACCAACGAACTCAAGGCGCGGTTCATGGAGTCGACATCCAGTTCCCGTTCCATCTGCCATACGTAGTTGCGCAGCATCGGATCGGTTTGTTGCGAATTCAGCACCCGATACAGATATATTTTGCCGATCGCTGAAAAACGGGCATGAAAGTCGGGCGGCATCGCCTCTGCAGTCAGAACCGCAATGTCGCGCGGGAGAATCCCGCGAGCCGCCGCCGGAATCCGTTCCGTCGGAATCGCGCCGGTCGTGCGAATACTGATCACCTGTCCATAGGCGTGAACTCCGGCATCGGTGCGGGCGGCGCCGGCAACGGCAATCGTTTCGCCCAGCAAAGCGGACAGTTTTTCTTCCAGAACCTGCTGCACCGTCAGGGCGTTCAGCTGACGCTGAAAACCATGGTAGCCGCTGCCGTCATAGGCGATGGTCAGTTTCAGGTTCCGCCGTTGGCAGTCATCGCACCTCATCCCCACTTCAACCATCCCAGGATTGCCATCAGGATCGCGAAGGTCGCCACGGCGACAATATCCCGCCGGCCCAGACACAATTCCTTCATCCGGGTCCGGTGTTCCCCGCCGCGATAGCACCGTGCTTCCATCGCTGTCGCCAGGTCGTCTGCCCGGCGAAAAGCGCTGATAAACAACGGCACCAATAATGGCACCATATTCTGGCCCCGTTTCAGCAAGTTGCCGGAAGAAAAATCGGCGCCGCGCGCCATCTGCGCTTTCATGATCCGGTCCGCTTCTTCCAGCAAGGTCGGCACAAACCGCAGAGCGATCGTCATCATCATCGCCAGCTCGTGCACCGGCGCATTGACATGTTTGAATGGCGACAGCAAGCGTTCGACGGCGTCGGTCAGAGCGATGGGAGATGTGGTGAAAGTCAGCAAGGAGGACATCATGATCAAAAACACCAGGCGGGCCGACATTTGAATCGCCTGGCGCACGCCCTCCTGTGTGATGCTCACCGGTCCCAGCGTCAACCAGGGCGTTCCCGGCGTCATCACGATGTGGATTCCCGCCGTCAACAGCAAGATGATCCATAACGGCTTGATCGAGCGCACCATGATTTTGGCCGGAATCCCGGCGACTGCGGTGGATAGGCATAAAAATACGCCCAGTACAAGGTAGCCCGTATAATTCGTCGCCAGAAAAATGCTGCTGATAAAGACAAGCGTCAAAACAATTTTGCTTCGCGGATCCAGCTTGTGAACAAAAGAATTTCCCGGGAAATATTGTCCCAGCATGATATCTGTCAACATGGTGCGCCTTTCTTTTTCCGAAGTTCCGTCTGGATCGCCGTAGCGACAGCATCAGCGGCGAGCAGCGTATCATCGAGATCGAGTCCCCTGAAACGCAGGAGACGCAACAGTTCCGTCATGTACGGCAAACTGATGCCATATTCATGCAGTGGCAACCCGGAATCATGAAACAGATCCGCCGGCTTCCCATCAAATTCGATCCGCCCCCGGTTCATGACCAGCAGTCGTTTCGCCAAGCGAGCGACGTCTTCCATGTTGTGCGTGACCAAAACAACCGCCATCCCCGTACTATGATACAATTGCAGAATTTGTTCAAAAATCTCGTCTCGCCCCCGGGGATCCAATCCGGCGGAAGGTTCATCCAATACCAGGTACTCCGGCTTAAGGGCGATGACTCCGGCAATGGCTACGCGCCGCATCTGTCCGCCGCTCAGACGAAACGGCGATCGCGATGCATACTCCGCCGGCGGCAAGCCCACGCGTTCCATCGCCTCTTCCACCCGTTGCGTCACTTCATCGGCAGTCAGACCCAGATTGCGAGGACCGAAGGCGATATCATCAAAAATGGTTTCTTCGAAAAGTTGATGTTCGGGATATTGGAACACCATGCCGACGCGTTGTCGAACGAGCTTCTGTCCCGCTGTTTTTCCCTTCAAATCGACATCGTCCACTTTAACGTTGCCCGATGTCGGTTGCAGCAGACCGTTGAGATGCTGAACCAGTGTGGATTTGCCGGAACCGGTATGGCCGATGATCCCTATAAATTCGCCCGGTGCGATGGTCAGGCTGATATCACGCAACGCTTCGCGCTGGTAAGGAGTGTCAGGCATATAGGTGTAGGAAACATGATCCAATACTATAGACATAGCGCTTTCGCCAATCCTTCGTTCGTAGTGATTCCCCCCGGAAGGTTCATTCCCCGGCGGCGCAATTGCGCGGCGACATCCGCCGACACCGGAACATCCAGCCCCAGGTCGCGGATTCTATCGACATCATGGAACACCTCAGCCGGCGCCCCGTCCAAAATAACCCTGCCGGCGTCCATCACAACGACGCGCCCGGCAGCGACCGCCTCTTCCATAAAATGTGTGATGTAAACAACGGTAATGCCTTCCTCCCGGTGCAACCGGCATACTGCGTCCAAGACCTCCGCGCGGCCAACCGGATCCAGCATGGCGGTCGGTTCATCCAGCACCAAACAGCGGGGATGCATCGCCAATACTCCGGCAATCGCCACCCGTTGCTTTTGGCCGCCGGAGAGCAGGTGCGGCCCATGCAGACGATATTCCGTCATACCCACCTGCCGCAGCGCTTCTTCGACCCGCCGGACAATCTCCGCCGGTGGAAATCCTAAATTTTCCGGACCGAAAGCCACATCCTCCTCTACGATGGATGCGACAATCTGATTGTCGGGATTCTGAAAAACCATCCCCACCCGTTGCCGAATATCCCAAATGTGAGCGGAATTGCGGGTATCCATGCCGTCAATGATGCAACTGCCCTCGTTGGGGATCAACAGGGCGTTCAAATGTTTCGCCAGTGTCGATTTCCCGGATCCGTTCCTGCCAATCACCGCCACGAACTCTCCCGCGGCAATTTGCAGGGTCACATGATCCAGCGCCAGTAGTTCTTCATCATTCTCATTCCGGTACGCGTGACATACATTCTTTACTTCCAGCATTATCTTGAACCTCACGCATCCTTCCCCTGCACATAAAAAAGAAAGGCGACCCTTGCGGTCGCCCCTAAAGCCCTTTACACCAGTTCCAGTATCGCCATCAGCGCCGCGTCACCTTGGCGGGGCCCCAGTTTCAGAACCCGGGTATA
>CAZRQI010000048.1:9941-12066 GCA_964602025.1 uncultured Veillonellaceae bacterium | reverse complement strand
CCCACTAGCTCCTGAGGCTAGCGCGTCTGCCGTTCCGCCACGACCGCACGTTTTAACTGACAAGTGATATGTTACCACACCGGTTTCATCCCGTCAAGAATGTTTTTGCTTATTTTGCGTCACTTTGTCACCTTTTTCAACATTCCTGTTTACCGAAGACCCCATTCCCATACGTTCCAGAAGTTTCCCGAAAACGGATTGGGTTTGAAATTGGCGACGCTTCGTTTAGCCGCCGCGATTTCGGCCCGATAGTACAGGGGAATGACCGGAACTTCCGTCACCAGTTTTTCCTGCAGCCGCCGGAGCAGATCCCGCCGGGAGTCCTGATTTCTCGTCCGTTGCTCATTTTCCAGCAATGCGTCGACTTCCGCCAACTTCCAGCCGGCATAGTTCTTGCCGACGCCCCGATTTCCCGCGCCCGGAATCCGGCGGGAATGCCAAAAATCGTAAGGGTTGGGTTCCGTACTGTTGACCCAGGCGAACAGGACCGCTTCAAAACGCCGGGCTGGCAGAATGTCGCCAAAAAAAGTTTTCGCGGCAATCCGTTGCACCCGCATCTCGATTCCCGCCTCGCGCAATTGCAGGGCGATGGCCTCTGCCACTGCTTGCCGGGGCTTATCCCCGTCCGGCAGCAACAAGGTGAAGGAGAGGCGACGGCCCGCCAGCGTTTGGATTCCATCGTAACCCGGCTTCCAGCCGGAAGCTGTCAACAATTCTTTCGCCTGCTGCAAATTTCTGACTGGTTGATGCGGCAACGCCAGATAAGCCCATGACAAGGGATGAACATCGGTATAAGCCGGAAATGCGGCGTTCTTCAAGGTCTTTTCAATCAAATCCCGTCGGTCGATCGAAAGGGCGATGGCCTGTCGTACCCGAAGATCCGCAAACAGTGGCAAGTCGAGATTAAAGTCCAGATGCTCCCAGATGGTTCCCGTAGTGATGAAGGTATTGACACCGGTTACCGCGCGCACCTGGTCCAGTTGGTCAAAGCCGATATTGTTCACGATATCGACCTCGCCGATTTTCAGCTGACTCAACACGATCTGGCGATCGGTCACAAACTTATAGGTGAGCGCTTCCAACAGCGGCCGTCCTTGGTGGTACAGCGGATTGGGTGCGAAAACCAGTGCGTCGCCCCGTCGCCATTCTTTCAGGATAAACGGACCGGACCCGACCGGCAGTCGGTTGAAGTTCTGTGTCTGCGTATCCGCAAAATCCGCCGACCGATGGCGAGGCAGAACGTTGGGAAACAAATGGTAGACATACGCGTAAGGCTCCGAGAGGCGGATGATAACCGTGGAATCATCCGGCGCCGCAATCGACTGGATTTTTTCATACCCTTCGCGCCAAGCGACCCTGCCCCGGTTACGCATGATAAAATCAAAAGTGAATTGAACATCGCGGGCGGACAGAGACTGCCCGTCCTGCCATTTCAAGTTCGGTTTCAGACGGTAAGTGATAGTCAGCCCGTCACCGCTGATTCCGCCATTTTCCGATGTCGGAACAACCGTCGCCAAATCGGGGATCCATTCTCCCTTGTCGTTTTGCAGCAACAAACCCGCAAACAGCAAGCGGCCCACTTCCTGCACCGCCATCTGTTCGCTGAGAAACGGATTCCAGGTTTCCGGTTCCACCGCGCTGCCCACGCTAATTTTACCGCCAACAGAAGGCTTGTCGGCGCTGGACTCCGTTTTTTCGTTCTTTTTGCCGCAACCGGCGAATAATGCCAGCAGTAGAACCAACAGCAAGGCGACCGCTGGTTTCAAGACCCCTCTCACAAGGTTCCTCCTGTTGCTTTTTCGATTTTGTTTACCAATTCACGCCAAACGGATTCCACTTGGCGGCGGGTGTCCGCCACGGAACCGGAATTATCGATGACCCGATCCGAAAGTTCGGACTTTTGATCAATGGGCCACTGCGAGGCAAGCCGGCTATCGGCTTCCGCTTCCGAATAACCGTCACGCTGCTGCAGACGCCGCCGCTGGAGATCCACCGGGACAACTACCGTCCAGACTTCATCGACCCAGGCGTTCCAGCCGGTTTCGAACAACAACGGCACGTCGAACACAACGGTCCTGTGACCCGCCGCTGCCGCTTCCGACGCCAGCTGTTCGGCCCGTGCCCG
>CAZRQI010000048.1:0-9841 GCA_964602025.1 uncultured Veillonellaceae bacterium | reverse complement strand
CCGTAAATCCGGTCCAGTTCATTCTGGCGCAGCAGATAAATCGTGCCCAATGTCCTGGCATCCGAATATTCCAGCATATCGCCGTCGACAAAGTGGAAGACCACTCTGGCAGCCGGATTGCCGGGAGTTTCGGCAGTTTTGTACGTCAAGCGGCCTGTCATCCGTAAATGAATCACCAGAACCCACCCATCCGTCACATGGAACAGCATATACTTTGCCCGCCGTTCCAGGGAATGGATTTTCCGGCCCACCAGGATCGCCCGGAAATCTTCCGGCGAGGGACACTTGACCATGCGGGACAAGCGAACTTCCACGTCCCGGATTATATTTCCTTCCACGTGGCAACGCAGAGAGCGGCAGATTGTTTCAACTTCCGGTAATTCAGGCATACTTTTTTCTCCTACTTTGTTTCGGCCCAGGTTAGGCCCTGCTTTATATCCACCGACAGCGGCACGGCAAGTTCCACCGCATTTTCCATCGCAGTCCTTGCGAGGCTCTTCACAATCTCCAACTCATCCGCAGTCGCTTCGAACACCAGTTCGTCGTGAACCTGCAGCAACATGCGGCTGCGCAGTCCTTTGGCCCTGATATCGGCATACGCCTGAATCATGGCCTTTTTGATGATGTCGGCGGCGGTTCCCTGCACCGGCGTATTCATAGCCGTGCGTTCCGCAAAAGCCCGCAGGTTGAAGTTGGAACTGTTGATCTCCGGCAGATAACGGCGCCGGCCGAACAGCGTGCTCACATAACCATGCATCCGGGCTTCGAGTACCGTTTGGTCGATAAAGGCGCGCACCGCCGGATAACGGGCGAAATAGCCGGCGATGTAATCCGCCGCTTCTTTTCGGCTGACGCCGATGCCCTGGGACAGCCCATAATCGCTGATTCCGTAAACAATGCCGAAGTTGACCGCCTTGGCCCGGGACCGCATTTCGCCGGTCACCTGATCGAGCGGCACGCCAAACACTTCGGCCGCAGTACGCGTATGGATATCCTCGCCGGATAAAAAGGACTGAATCATTCCGTCATCCCCCGACAGATGGGCCAAAATCCGCAGCTCGATTTGCGAGTAATCCGCCGAAACCAGCCAATCAAACCCCGGTCCCGGCACAAACAGCGTCCGGATTTGCTTTCCAAGTTCCGTCCGCACGGGAATATTCTGCAGGTTGGGGTCGGAGCTGGACAAGCGGCCGGTCGCGGTCACCGCCTGGTTGAAGTGGGTGTGAATCCGCCCGGTTTCCGGCCGGATCAGGGGCCGCAGGCCATCCAGATACGTCGATTTCAGCTTCGTCAACAGCCGGTATTCCAGCAGTTTGTCCACGACCGGATGGCTGCCGGCCAGGCCTTCCAAAACTTCCGCATCGGTGGAATAGCCGGTTTTCGTCTTTTTTCCCGCTGGCAAACCCAGTTTTTCAAACAAAACCGTGCCCAGTTGTTTGGTGGAATTCACATTGAAGGATTCCCCGGAAAGATCATAGATTTCCTTGAGCAAGATTTGGATCCGGCGGGCGATTTCGCTTTCCATGCGATCCAGGCCCGGTTGATCCACCTGGATGCCCAGAACCTCCATTGCGGACAGCGTCTCCACCAGCGGCAATTCAATTTCTTTCAGCAATTCCGCGGCGCCGATCCGCTCCAATGCCTTCTGTTGCGCCGCGTGGAGTTCCGGCAATTCCGCCGCCACCCGAACGGCATACGCGAAGCCGCCGGGTTTTTCCGCTTCGGCCGATCCCGCCGCCTTGCCCAGCAGCTCCGTTCGCAATCGGCCGAACTGATAGTCCGTGCCGGCCGGATTCAGCAGATAGGCGGCAACCATCGTGTCGAACAATAACGGACCGAACGGAATTCCCGCCGCCTGGCAGATATTGTAGACCGGTTTGGCGTCGTGCGTGACCTTGGCGATGGCCGGATCCTGCAGCAAATCCAGGACTACTGTCCAGGCCGGCGTCCCGGCCGCCACAAAACAGGTTTCGGAATCGGTCAGGCGGAGTCCGGCGCCGATAAACCGTCCGTCGGGAACCCGACCTTCCGTCACAGCGCAGAAATACAACATCCCGGACTGGCGAACCGAATCCAGCAGCCCGGCAAGTTCCGCCGCCGTCGCAATCTCCCGGGCAACGAGGTCCGGCTCCGGTGGAGCCGCAATTGGGGAGACCTCTTGTCCGGCAAACCAGCCGGCCAGTTTTCCCGGCAGGGCCCGAAATTCGAATTTTTCCGCCACGGCGCGGACTTTTTCCAGATCCGGCCGGACCGAATATTGGTCGATATCGGTCGGTACCGGCGTATTGCAATCGATCGTGGCCAATTTTTTCGACAGATACGCCAACTCACGATTAGCCAGGATTTTTTCCTTTAGTTTTTCGCCCGCCACCTTGTCAATATTTTCATAGACTCCATCGATCGACCCAAAGTCGGCAATCAGTTTTTTCGCCGTCTTTTCCCCGACGCCCGGAATCCCCGGAATATTGTCGGAGGAATCTCCCATCAGGCCTTTCATTTCGATGACCTGCTCTGGAGTCAGCCCATACTGGAACGTCAGGGCGATCGGGTCCACTTCTTCGAACTCGGAGATGCCTTTTTTCGTCAACAGCACATGGACATGTTCATTGACCAGCTGCAAAGCATCCCGATCGCCGGTGACGATGAGAAACTCCTGCTGCGCCGAAGCTTGGGCGGCCAATGTCCCGATGATGTCGTCCGCTTCAAATCCTTCCAGCTCCAGAACCGTGATCCCCAAAGCCTCCAGCACTTCCCGGGCCATCGGGAACTGTTCGGACAGCTCCGAAGGAGTAGGTTTGCGCTGGGCTTTGTAGTCGGGATATTCCTCGTTCCGAAAGGTCCGCTTTCCCTTGTCGAAAGCGACCACAATGCCGGCCGGCCGCAGATCGGCCACCAGCTTGACAATCATGTTGGTAAAGCCAAATACGGCGTTCGTGAACTGTCCGCTGGAGGTCGTCAGTGTGGGCAAGGCATAGAATGCCCGATGAATCAGACTACTGCCGTCGACGATAATATATTTGGCGTTCATAGGGCATCCTCCTGAACGTTCACTGTCCCCTTGGGAAAAATGCTGAATAATGGCAGCTACTAACCGCAACCGCCAAAATTATTCAGCATCCCAGGGTCAATCCGTCATTTTCCGTTCGTTACTTTAATAGCTGCAAGGCATGCGCCGCAATATTTTCCGGCGTAAAGCCAAAATTGGCCATTACTGTCGGCCCTGGGCCCGAAGCGCCGAAATGGTCGATTCCCAGCGAAGCGCCCTTGCTGCCGGTGTATTTGGCCCAGCCCATCGTAATCCCCGCCTCCACGGACAAGACCGGAACGCCGGACGGTAAAACGCCTTGCCGATACTGCTCGCTCTGCTCGTCGAACAGTTCCCAGGACGGCATGGAAACTACCCGTACCCGATAGCCTTTTTGTTCCAGAAGAATCGCCGCCTTGATGCTGATTTCCACTTCGGATCCCGTCGCCAGCAAGATGATCTGCGGTTTTTTCTGTTCGGCCTCCTGAACGATATAGGCGCCGTAGGGAACGCCATCCGCCGAAGCGTATTCCGACTCTTCCATCGTGGTGAGTTTCTGCCGCGTCAGGACCAACACTACCGGTTTTTTTCTCTCGATGGCGAGTTTCCAGGCCGCCCGGGTTTCATTGGCTTCCGCCGGACGCAACACGGTCAGGCCGGGAATTGCCCGCAGACTTGCCAATTGCTCGATCGGTTGATGGGTGGGTCCGTCTTCGCCGACGCCGATGCTGTCATGCGTGAACACGAAGATGGAGTGGGTCTGCATCAAAGCCGCCAACCGCAGAGCCGGCCGCAGATAGTCGGCAAACACGAAGAACGTGGCGCCGTAAGGAATCACTCCGCCGTGCAGCGCCATCCCGTTGACCATCGCCCCCATGGCATGTTCCCTGATCCCGAAGTGCAAATTGCGTCCGGCCGGAGTGGTCGCGCTAAAATCGCCCTGCCCGTCCAGATAGGTCTTGTTGGAAGGGGCGAGGTCGGCGGACCCGCCGATGAGGGCTGGAGTCAACGCCGCAATCTGGTTCATCACCTTGCCGGAAGATTCCCGGGTCGCCATTCCGCCCGCCGGAAACGCGGCGATTTTTTCGGCCCAGCCCGCCGGCAGGATGCCGGCCATGGCATTGTGATACGCCAGAGCTTCCGCCGGATACTGCTTCTGATATTCGGCGAACAGCGCATTCCATTGCTCTTCGCCGGCCTGTCCCCGTTCTGTCGCCTGTTTGAAATGCGCCGCCGCTTCCGCCGGCACATGGAACCGCCGCTCCGGCGGCCAGGCCAGGGTTTCCCGGGTGGCAGCCGCCGCATCCGCTCCCAGCGGTTCGCCATGGGCGGCCGCCGTTCCCTGTTTCGGACTGCCAAAACCGATCTGTGTCCGCACGGCGATGAGCGACGGACGGTCCTTATCTTCTTTAGCCAGCCGGATTGCTTCTTCGATCAGGTTGATGTCATTGCCGTCCGGAACCGTCACCACTTGCCAACCGTAAGCCTGGAACCGCAGCCGGACGTTCTCCGTAAAGGCGATGTCGGTGCTGCCTTCGATGGAAATATGATTGTCGTCATAGAGATAAATCAGTTTTCCCAGTCCCAAGGTCGCCGCCAACGAAGCCGCCTCGGCGCAGACGCCCTCCATCAGATCGCCGTCGGAAACCAGCGCATATGTATAATGATCGACGATCGGAAAACCTGGTTTGTTGTAATGCGCCGCCAAATGTTTCTCGGCGACGGCGAATCCCACGCCCATGGCGAATCCTTGTCCGAGCGGCCCGGTTGTGGCTTCCACGCCGGGTGTCATCCCAAACTCGGGATGTCCCGGCGTCCGGGATTCCCACTGACGGAATTTTTTCAGATCCTCAACCGCCAAATCATAACCAAACGTGTGTAAGAGCGCATATAAAAGAGCGGAACCGTGCCCGGCGGAAAGAATGAAGCGATCCCGGTCGACCCAGGCGGGATTCGCCGGATTGTGCCGCAAAAAGCGGTCCCACAATACGTACGTCATCGGCGCCGCCCCGAGCGGCAGGCCCGGATGGCCGGATTTCGCCTGTTCGACGGCGTCGACCGCCAAAAAACGCAGTGTATTGATGCAAAGCTGATCGGTCTGATTCATGAATTATCCCAACCTTTCCTTTTGATTCTTGTCACCGCAAGCCCGCCTGGTGCAGAATTTCGGCCGTCTGCTTCGGTTTGTTCATCGAGTATAAATGGATTCCGTCGACTCCCTGTTCCACCAGATCCCTAATTTGGGTTACAGCATAATCGATGCCGGCTTTCTCCATCTCCGCCGGGGAACTGCCAAACCGCTCCAGCAGTTTCGTCAAGCGGTCCGGGATCGACGCGCCGCAGAGTTCGGTCATCCGACGAATCTGGGCGGCATTCAGAACAGGCATCAATCCAACGGTCACCGGACAACGGACGTCGAGCCGCGCCAACTGCTCCCGCATATCGTAAAAGAAGCGATTGTCAAAAAACAGCTGCGTGATGAGAAAATCAGCCCCGGCCTCCACTTTCTGCTTTAGCCGTTCCCGGTCCAGCGCCAGGCTGGGGCATCGCGGATGCCCTTCCGGATAGGCAGCGGCGGCAATGCAAAAATCATGCCGTTGCCGGATATGGGCGATCAAATCCTTGGCGTACTCATGATATTCATCGCCGCTGGCACAGGGAATTTCCGGCGGCAGATCACCGCGCAACGCCAAAACGTTTTCGATGTTTTCTTGCTTCAACTGGGTCAATACCTCGTCGGTGGCCCGCCGGTTCGCACCCACGCAGGTCAAATGCGCAAGGGTTTCCACGCCAAAATCGTTTTTCACCTTGGAAGCGATCTGAACCGAACGGGCGCAGGAACTTCCGCCGGCTCCGTACGTCACGCTGATGTAGTCCGGGCGCAATTCGCTGAGCGCCGACAGTGTGGTAAAAATGGTCTCAATGGGATAATCATGTTTGGGTGGAAATATCTCGCAGGATACGACTGGTTTTTTGGCTTGAAAGAGCCCGCAAATACGCATAGGAACCCCCTTTTATTGTATAAAGAAAGCGGAAAAGGCAGCCACCGTGCTGGAAGCAACGGCGGCTGCAATGCGCATGGTCTGATAATAAATTGTAACAAATCAGGCGCTGATTAGTCCATAGATTTTGATGTCCCGTTTCTGTTCCAAGTTGATAAACTGCCCGTCGACGGTTTTTACCAGCGGCAGTCCGGCCGGAAATGGTCCGGGATGAACAATCTCGGCCTGCCGGCCATCGCTGAGCATTACAATGTTTCCGGTCATGAAATCCTTGACATGATACAAAAATTTGCCGCAAACAGCCGGATCCAGGACGTCGAACATCTGCCGGAACAGCGCTTCGATCACATGATACGGAGTTGTCCGGCGCCGGTACACCCGATCCGACGTCATGGCGTCATAAACGTCGGCCACGGCGATAATCCGGGCGAATTCGTGAATGTTGCTCCCCCGCAGGTGCAAGGGATAGCCGCTGCCGTCCATCCGTTCATGATGCTGCAAAACCGACCACAGGATGACCAACGGCACGCGGGGAACTTCCTTCAGCAGATAATAGCCCTGGACCGTGTGGCGTTTCATGATTTCCATTTCATCCGCCAAAAGTTTTCCCGGCTTGTTCAAGATTTCCGCCGGCACCTGGCTTTTGCCGATATCATGCATCAATCCGGCAAAAATCAGATCCCGCAAGTTCTGTCCCTTCACGCCCATCCATTTGCCGATCACACCCGACAAAACCGCCACATTGACGGAGTGTTCGAACGTATAGTCATCCGTATGCCGGATCATCAGCAGATGATTCATTACCCCCGGCGCATCCACCAATGGATCGATCTTTTCATTCGCCAATTCCTGCATCCGGGCCACCGGAACCTCGCGGAACAAGCTGATCGACTTGAAAGCAGTCTTGACCAGATCCACCGTTTCCTTGTAATAAACGTTGAAAGCGGCCCGGTCAAACGACCAGGGAAGTGCGATATCCATTTCGGCTTTACTTTGCGGAATGAGGACAGAAACCTGTCCGACCCCCCACTGCTGCAGGAGACGGATTCGATTGTCCGTCAGGACGGTTCCTTCCCCCAGGATCGTTTTCCCATCCTCGGATGTCATGAGCTCGGCCACAATCATCCCTGCCTGCAGCTCGCTCAGACTATATTTTTCAACCTGCCTATTCAGCACTTACCCTGATTCCTCCATGAAGCAGCCTTTTCTCCTCTTACGAATGCAACATTTTGCAGATAGACAGGTTACGGGTCTTGTCCAGGTCAACGAACGCCCCATCGTTTGTTCGCACCATTGGCCGGGTGCTGTCAAACCGGTTAAGGAATATCACCTCACCTCGTTGTCCGTTGCTGAGTTCCACGACATCTCCCACAAAGCGTTGGGTCAATTTGTCAACAAATGCCGAACAAACGGCTGTATCCAGTTTGTCCACCATTTCATTGCGCAAAACCTCGACCGCCTCATAGGGCGTTGCCCGTCGGCCATAATTTCGTACCGACGTCATGGCGTCAAATACATCCGCCACAGCGATGATCTTGGCATAGGGATGGATCTTGTCTTCCCGCACGGAAAGCGGGTAACCGCTGCCATCGCCGCGCTCGTGGTGCTGCAGGGCGCAAAGCAGAATGCTGCGGGGAAGTTCCGAATTCTCTTTCAAAAATTTATAGCCCCGAATCGAATGAAAACGTACCAGATTCATTTCCGCTTCCGTCAACGCTTCCGGCTTGTTCAGGACTTTTAACGGGATCAGGGCCTTCCCCGCATCGTGAAGCAGGGCGCCCAGAATAATTTCTTCAATCTCGCGAAACGGCCGACCGATCCACAGGCCCAAACAGCCGGATATTATGCCGACATCCACCGAATGGTGATAAAGGTAATCCTCCGTATGAGGCATCATCTGCAGATGATCCATCACCGTCGGGTCTTCGATCAGCGGCAGCACGCATTCCGTGACCATCTGCCGGATGTCCGCGACCTCAAAACCATCCCGGATAAAACGGGCCCGTCCCAAATTCTTTTTGAAAATCTGAACAGCAGCCTGATAGTAGGCCATAAAACCCGCTGGTACATCCACGGGTTCTTCCGGCACCGGCGGCGCCATCGGCTTCGCCGGTGCAACCTCGGCGGCCTTTTCTTCGAGCGGTTCCATTGCCACCGGTTCGCTACACGAAAGTGACTGTTGATTCAAATCCGTCGCATCGTCAACAAAAAGCGGGCTCTTGTCGCGAACTTCTTCCCGAATGTCGACACTCTGGAAGCCCCACGTCTGAAGAGTCTGAATCACCCGCAACGTCAATACGGCGCCTTCATTCAAAAAATTTTTGCCGTCCTGCGTCACCAGCATTTTTCCCAAGATCATCCCCGGAACCACGTCATCAATCGACATGCGCTTATAAACGTAGGTTGACAAAAGGAGTCCCGCCTCCTCGCAATTACCGTTTTTTTCTTTCCGGCAATATGACTGAATCAAAGATATAGCCGCCCAATGCGCCGCCCTCCAGCAACTGATCCATGGTCAGGCGGGCGGTGACCACCCGGCTGTAGGGGGGATCGACAAATTCAAACACAACGATGGAGTCAGCAACATCGCGCACAAAAGCGACTTTCGTTCGCTTGACTGCTCGGTTGTATAAAATCATCAAGCTTCCCCGCTTGACCTGGGAAGGCTTCTTCCCTGTGACCCAGCCTTTTTCGGCGGCCTCAGCCGCCCATTCATTTTCCGTGCCTTGCCAGTTAAATCCCGGCTTGGGGGCACTCTTGTCAAATTCTTTCACCGGCCAGGCGGACCCGGTGGCGCCCCGGATGTTCTTGTAATCGAGCATGGGACTCACCTGTTTGGCGCCCGGTGAACGCAACGGCAAAATGCAACCTTGAAAGTGGATGGCTGAAGAGATGTCGGCGAATTTCATCCAATAACGGGCTGGCTTGCCTTCTCCGCCCATCACTGTTTCAAAAATCAATCCTTTGTCGGTCACTTCCCTAGCAACGCCTACCCAAACCAATCCTTCATGATATCCGACCACGATCGACCCATTCAACGCTTCGGCCGGTTTGTGCTTGACCACCCAGCCTTCACGCTGCGCGCGGGCCAGCCAATCCTGCGCATCTTCAACGAACCAGTTCACGCCCGGCGGCGGCGCCGTCTTGTCAAACTCCCGGAGCGCATAGGTGCCGAACCAACCATCGGCGTAATAATTTTTATACCGTCCTTCCGATGTTTCTCCGGCAGGCGCTGCGGAACACACGCCGGTAAGCACGAGCAAACACAGCGAAAAAATCAGGCTTCGTGTTCTCATGCATCTACGCCTCCTCCGGTTTACTCTTCGGACAACAATAACACTGATGCTTATTCGTTCTCCCACCTTTCTTTTCCTGCTTTTTATCAGGATAAATGCACAAAATTATTCGGGTTTGCCGATTAATCTTGTCAGATGGCAATATTAACGGGCATTTCCGGAAAATGCAAAAAAAAAGAGCCGGTGCGGCTCTATCTAAATCTTGCAATCAATTTTATGTTCTTCCGTGTCCAAGCCCGGCTTCAGAGGCTGCGGCGGTCCCTGTCGCGGCGGTTTCGCCTGCTGTTTCTTTTTTTCCCGCTCCTGCTCGTCGTACGCTTGTTTATCTTTCTGATGTTCTTCCCAGGTTCCGGTTCGCCGGATCACCAGAGGCAGTCGCCCTCTCTCTATCGGCGGCACTAAAAAATCATCCACCATGGTGTTCACCTCCTGAATATATGAAGTGACATCACCAATAGTATCGGAATATTTTAAAAATAATTAAATACTCAAGCAACATTGAGTCATTTTTTTGACAA
>CAZRQI010000047.1:4000-12430 GCA_964602025.1 uncultured Veillonellaceae bacterium | reverse complement strand
CTGGGTCTTGTACTCCCGGACCGTGGAGATCTGCACGGTCACGCCGGGAATGCCGTAAGCCGAGGCCCTGTCGGAAATGTCGCAGATGTTCATGTGTTCGCGCTGGCAGTAAGAAATGCCATACATGTTGTTTTCACAAATGAAAACAACCGGCAAGTTCCAGATCGAAGCCAGGTTGAGCGATTCGTGGAAAGTGCCGCGGTTGGATGCGCCGTCGCCAAAGAAGCAGGCCACCACCGCCCCGGACTTTTTGTACTTGGCGGCAAACGCCGCGCCGGTGGCGATTGGCTGGCCCGCGCCGACGATCCCGTTGGCGCCCAGAATCCCCAGACCGACATCGGCGATGTGCATCGAGCCGCCTTTTCCTTTGCAGTAACCCGTCGCCTTGCCATACAGCTCGGCCATCATAAGGTCGACCTTCCCCCCCTTGGCGATGAGGTGTCCGTGTCCGCGGTGGGTGCTGGTGATGAAATCCGTATCCGCCAGATTGGCGCAAACTCCGGTGGCTACGGCCTCCTCGCCGATATAGAGATGCACGAACCCAGGAATCTTTCCGGCCGCAAATAACTCTGCGGTTTTGCTTTCAAAGGTCCGGATGGTCGCCATGGTCTGATAGAAACCGACAAGTCGTTCCTTTGTGAGTTCCATTGCCTTCCCTCCCAGTTATTAGTATTGAAAATCCCTTCGCCCGAAAAATCGTCCGACCCGCGCGACTGCTGTCGCCATCATGCTATCCCGTTTCGTTCACATCCACATACACCGTCAGGGCCGCGTTCGCAACCACGATGGTGTCGCCAGCCCCCAGCGCCGGCAGATTCAGTCCCCGCACCGACAAGCCGCCAGGCACTACTTCCAGTTCCACCGACCCGAAGGGCACTGCAGTCCGCAACACGGCCGCATCGACCGCCGCTGGATCCGGACAGGCGATCCGGAGCACCACATGCATTTGGTCGGGGTTGTCGATGCCGATGATATCGAACAGCCCGCACAGACAACTTCGGGAAATCGCGTCCTGGATAGCCCGCTGCGCCGCTTTGGTCACGTTTCCGCCATGCAGGTCGGCGCCCATGCCCAACTCCACGACATACCGCTTGCGTGCCATACGAAACCCCCTTTCTCGATTTATTGAAACTGATTCGATGTTCGCCGTATAGAATCCATTGCAACCCCCGTGCCAAGAGCCCGAAAAAAAGAAAAAAACCGCCAAAATCAGGCAGTTTCAAGCATTTTCCATAGTAGGTCGCATGTCGTTTTCTATCTCAACGCTGTCGCACTCTGTAGCGTCCGTGTAGCATCCCGAACCAAAATTGACGCATCAGTTTCCCGGACTTGGCGGGTCGTCAAAATAACGGATTTTCCGGTACACCGTGCTGCGCGCCACTTGCAGTCGTTTGGCGACAAGACTGATATTGCCGCTGCATTCGCGCAGCAATTCCATAATCCTGGCCCGCTCCGCGCCTTCCTCCTGCCGGCGCGCCCGCTCCCGGCAGTCGGCCAGTCCCGCTTTTTCCAAACCGGTTGCGACCAGCTGCCCTCCATTCGTGGGCATTTTCGGTTCAACCGGGAAATGCCGCAGGGAAATGACCCTGTCTTCCGCCAGATTGACGGCACGTTCCACCATATTATGCAGTTCCCGCACATTGCCGGGCCAATCATACTGCATGAGAAACTTTGGCACGGCCGGATCGATCGCATAGGAAACTCCCTGTTTTTTCGCCAATCGCTCCAAAAAATGCCGGAACAGCAGCAGAATGTCTTCGCCGCGTTCGCGCAGGGTCGGTACCGTAATCGAAATCACATTCAGGCGATAATACAAATCTTGCCGGAATATTCCCTGCGCCACCGCTTGGATCAGGTTCTTGTTCGACGCGCAAATCAGCCGCACATCCGTGGGAATCACCCGGTGGCCACCGATCCGGGTCACGGTTTTTTCTTCAATGACCCGTAGCAGGGCCGCCTGTTGTTCCAGCGGCATATCGCCGATCTCATCCAGAAAGAGAGTTCCGCCGGCGGCCAGTTCAAATTTTCCGGGCCGGCCCTCCCGCCTGGCGCCGGTAAACGCTCCCCCTTCATAGCCGAACAATTCGCTGCCAACGAGCTCGCGGGGAATCGCGCCGCAGTTCAGCGCGATATAGGGCCCGCCGCGACGGGCGCTGCCATGGTGGATCGCCTGGGCGAAAAGATCTTTTCCCGTGCCGCTCTCGCCCTGCAGCAACACGTTGGCATCACCGGGCGCCGCCAGCATCGCCAGTCGGACCGATTCCCGGATCGGCTGGCTTTCGCCGATGATGTCGCTGAACCGGAAAGCGGTGATGTGGCCGCTGAAACGGTTCACCAGATTTTTGACCTGGTGAATGGGCCGCAGGATGACCACCCCGCCGCCGGGATTCCCCTGTTCATCGGTGATCGGTTCCCCGGAAATCAGGCAATGGCTGACGCCATTCTTGTGCGTGACCATCAGTTCCACATCGGCGCAGGGCTCGCTGATGCTCAGCATGCGGCGGACATGCGGGGTGTTGCCGCCCAGAATCTTTTCGATCGAGTGCCCGACCAGTTCTTCATTGGATTTTTCCAGCATCCGGCTGGCGACAGAATTCACTTCATGAATGACCCCGGCCCGGTCCAGCAGGATCACGCCTTCGGACATTGTATTGAATATGCTGGTCAGTCGTTTGTTCGCCAGAACCAGTTCCTTGTTTTTCCGCTGCATCTTCAGTTGCATGGTGATCGCTTCCGCCGCCGCCACGACCATGCCGAGCGTGTGCGAGTAACTTGCCCCGGCGGGGCCGGAAATATCCAGCACTGCCGCCAGCTTTCCTGACTCATCCAGAATCGGCGCAGCCGAACAGGTCCAACAATGATGGCGGAGACAAAAATGTTCCGCCCCGGAAACCTGCATCGGTTTTCCCGCCACCAGCACACTGCCGATTGCATTCGTGCCGACATCGTCGTCCTGCCATTTCGCACCCGGCAAAAAATTGATCTTCCGGGCGCTCCGCAGCCGGTCCTCGTCACCGAAAAGCTCCAATATATAGCCTTGGGCATCAGTCAGCACCACGACGAAGCTGGAGCCCTGAAAGAACCGGTACAGGTTGCGCATCAGCGGAGCCGCCGTACGGATGAGGATCTCGTTCTTTTCCCACAATTCGCGCAACCGGTGCTTCTCCAGCACGGTTCTCCCCTTGCCATCGGCCGGATCCAGACCGGTGTGGGCGCACTTTAGCCATGATTCGGCAATGATCGGGCCAACCCGATCCGGTTCGATCGCGCCGGAATGGAGAAAACTTTCCCATGCCGCGGTTTTTTGCCGCAACAGCTCTTCTTTGGGGGAGTCCATGCGGATCATCTCCTCAGCGAAATGATAGGATTTTCCGCGCTCTGGATTTCCGCCTCTATTTTCGCACAAACCGACTCCCGAATCAAACAAAATGTCTAATTTTTCAGTTTATTAAAATTCCACATGAATCACGGTCACATCCGTCATGGCAATCAAACGAAAGGTCCGCTTTTCTTCCCCCGCCAGCCGTTTCTGAAACCATTTGCGGCCAAGGTCTTTCTTACTGGGCAATGAAATCCCGAAGGCAAGCCGGTCCGGATCAGCACGCAGGCATTCTGGAAAACAAACCGCTTCTTTGAGTTCCACCACTCTATGCCGGCTCCATTCCCCGCATTCGCACAGGATTTGTTCTTTGCCGTCCGTCGTGATTTGAGCGATTATTTCCCGGGAAATCGCCGGTATTGTTGCCGCGTCCAGAGGTTCGACAAGAATCGCCAGATTATAGAACTTCATGCTCATTCCTCCTTCCGCCATTGCCGCCGTCATGATTTCATCGCTCGCCGCAACTTCGCCACTGCGGCGGGAATGTCCGCCGCGCCGACGATGCCGGTGACAACGGCGATCAATTGCGCGCCATGTTGATGGACAACTGCCATGTGTTCCGCTTTGATTCCGCCAATCGCCACGAACGGCAACTCAATATTGCGGGCAACATAGTCGAGATATTCCAGGCCGACCGGGGCGCAGACATTTCGTTTGGTTTGCGTGGAAAACAGCGGCCCCACGCCGATATAATCGACCATCCCGCTTCGTTCGGCGGCAACCGCCTGTTGCGGGGAATGCGTGGACAAGCCGATGATCATCCTGTCGCCGGCAAGTTGCCGGATGATGGCCGGCGGCAGGTCGTCCTGCCCGACATGGACCCCATCGGCCGCCACGGCCAGCGCCAGATCGACATGGTCGTTCACGATAAACGTAACATCCGCCTGCCGGGTCATCCGCCGGATCATCCGGCATTCTTCAACCTGTTCCCGCAAGGGGCGATCTTTTTCCCGATACTGGATGATTTTAACCCCGGCGTCAATCAACAGCGCCGCCGTTTCCGGATTGGACCGACCCAAGGCATGGGGCTCGTCCGTCAGCCCGTACAAATCCGTGGTCAAAAAATGCCGCATCTTTTTTTTGCCTGGCTCCATCAATCCGGACCCCCCTCCCCTGTTTCAGCCGATCCGCTATCCAGCACCCACCCCAATACGATGTCCGCCTGTTTGGCAGCGGCGATCATCACCCGCGGCGCCAGCGGCGGCAGTCCCTCCTCGACGCCGGACGTCAGGTCCCCGACAAGATAAAACCGGGAATGGATCCGGTGAACTTTGATCCGGTCCTTGTCACTCCAACCCGCCAACCCGGAGGCGCCCACCAGCAATTTCCCCGACCGGCTATAAGTCTCCGCGATCATTCGTTTGCTTGCCGGCAAGTCGAACGCCTCCACCACCACATCGCGATCAGCGAAGAGTTGGCCGACATTGTCCGCACCGACCCGCTCCCGAACTGTCCGAAGCTTCACCGCCGGACTGATCCGGCGTAAGTTTTGGGCCAGAGCTTGCACCTTGGCCTGGCCGATCTGGTCTTCAAAATAAAATTGCCGGTTCAGATTGCTGTTTTCGACATGGTCAAAATCCACCAGCACAAAATCCATGAACCCCGACCGCACCAATAACTGAGCGCAATTCGATCCCAGGCCGCCGACGCCGGCGATGCCGACTTTCGTTTGCCGGATTCTTTGCAGCCGGGGTTCGTCCAGGTATCTTGCCAATCCCGTCGTGAAAGCACTCATCGCGCCGCCTGCGCCAAGGCCTGCCAGTTCTTGTAGACCGGCTGGATTCCCTGCCGGCGTAACATCGCGGCCACTTCCGCCACGCTCCGCTCATCGGAAATTTCGAACTGTCCCACATCGTCCGCCTCGGCGGCTTCTTCCGCATGCAAACGACCGCCCACTGCCGTGCAGACACCGGCCGACATCTTGGTGACGCCCAGCTTAGCCAAAGCATCCCGCAGCGACGCCGGTTCGCGTGTGGACAGGGTGATCCCGCTACGAGGAAGGAAAAGCCGCAGCGCCAGCATATACTGGACCAACTCTTTATCGCCGACAATCGTCTTGGGTGGAAAACCGCCGGCATGCGGCTGCATCCGCGGCGTCGATACGCTGATCTCCACGTCCGGGTATTTTTTTTGCAAATAATCGGCGTGAATTCCGGAGAAGAAAGCATCCCGCCGCCAGTCGTCCAAGCCCAGCAACGCGCCGACATTGACGCCCCGCAGGCCGCCCTGGCAGGCCCGTTCCGGCGCATTCAGTCGAAAATGGTAGTCCCGCTTGGGACCGGCCGGATGCAATTCCGCATAGGCCACCTCGTTGTAGGTTTCCTGAAACATCGTCATTTCATCAATCCCAGCCGCCGCCAATTCGGCGTACTCTTCCGTCGTCAGGGCGTAAACTTCCAGGCCGATGCAGGTGAAGTCTTTGCGCAGAATTCCGGCTGCCGCCGCAATGTACGATACGGGGGTTTCCTGGCGGGAATCGCCGGTCAAAACCAGCAGATGCCGCAGACCTGTCCGGGCAATCGCCGCGCCTTCCGCAGCAATCTCCGCCGCCGATAGCTTTGTGCGGACCAGGTCGTTTTTCATGTTGAATCCGCAGTATACGCATTGGTTGGTGCAATAATTCGCCAGATACATTGGCGTGAACAGCAGCATGGTGTTGCCGAAATGCTGAATCGTCAACTGATGGGCCTGTTGCGCCATCTCTTCGAGGCACTCGGCCGCGGCGGGCGACAAGAGCGTCAGATAATCCAGTTCGCCAAGACGGGGTTTGTTCAGGGCACGCTGCACTTCACCGATGCCGGTTGCGCTAAAAAATGCGGAAAAATCAAATTCCCGGTAATGGGTAACCTTCTCATAGATGGACATCCGTTTTCTCTCCTCTCCGACGGTTACTCCTGCAAAAATCCGGTCAGGGGCGACGACGCGCAGGCTTGGTCCCGGACAGCGCCCGCACCCGCCAAAAACGCCTTGCGCCCGGCTTTGACAGCCAGACCGAAGGCTTCCGCCATTCCCGCCGGATCCGCAGCCGACGCCACGGCTGTGTTGACCAGCACAGCGGCAGCTCCCATCTCCATGGCCTCCGCAGCCTCCGATGGCCGGCCGATGCCCGCGTCCACGATGATGGGGCGATCAATCTCTTCAATGAGTATCTTGATCAGTTCTTTCGTCTTAAGACCCCGGTTGCTGCCGATCGGCGCTCCCAGCGGCATCACCGCGGCGGCGCCGGCGGCGGCGAGACGACGGGCGATCGATAAATCAGGGCTCATGTAGGGTAAGACGACAAAGCCTTCGGCCGCCAGTATTTCTGTGGCTTTCAGTGTTTCCAGGTTGTCCGGCAGCAAGTACCGGTTATCAGCGATCACTTCGATTTTGATCCAGTCGCCGCAGCCGGCGGCCCTCGCCAGGCGGGCGATCCGCACCGCTTCGGCGGCGTTGCGGGCGCCGGAAGTGTTGGGCATCAAGATGCAGTCTTTCGGAATATACGCCAGAATATTGTCCTGCGGGGAATCGAAATCAACGCGCCGTAGAGCTACGGTTATCACCTGGGCGCCGGCGGCGGCCACCACCGCCGGAATGATCCGGTCGGCGGAATATTTGCCGGTCCCCAGAAACAGACGGCTGTTGACTTTGCAGCCGCCAATCGTCAATGAATCGCAATCCTGATTTTGCATTTCTTCAACCTCCTCCAACAAAACTTACGATTTGCAGCTGATCCGCGCTTGTCAGCGCTACCTCCCGCCACCGCTCCCGCGGCAGGATCGTTCCGTTGTGCTCGATCACGACGGTTTCCGGTTTGAGCCCTTTCCGCGCAATAAAATCCGCCAGTGTCATTCCCGGTTCGACTTCCGTTGCTTTCCCGTTAATTTGGACATGCAGGGTGAGGACCTCCTTTCCCGAACATAAAACAAAGCACGCCCCACGAAGAATGGGCGTGCCAAATACGCTGCCGTTCCTACGCGGGCATTATCCCGATCAGGTCAGGAGGTAAGGCGGTCGCTACCGCCACTCTCAGCCCATAGTATGAGCTCCCTCGGCTATCGAATATGAAATTGGGCGCAATCGGGGCGCTTTGAATTCATCGCTATTCTAACGCCCGCTGGCGCATCTGTCAACATCGTAATCCTCGAAAAACGCTCAAGCCCTCAAAAACAGCTGTGTTTCAAGATTCCATCCGACAGTTTCCGAACAGACAAAAAGGAAATTGCCGCCTGTCCGCCGAAGGTTTGTTTAGCAAACATTATCGATGGAGGAAAAATACGAGAGTGGGTCCAATCTATTCCGACCGCGCCCAGGCAATCGCCGTTTGGCAGAAGCGCCGGCTTCTGATCTGGGGAGTAACAGCCGCCGCCTTTATTACCGGTTATTTTCATCGTACAGTCATCGGGGTGGTATCCGACAACCTGATGCGTGATTTTGCGATCGAGCGAGCCGCCGACCTGGGTTTGCTGGCGTCGATCTATTTCTGGACCTATGCCGTGTTGCAGCTGCCGGCCGGAATCATGGCCGACCGCTTCGGCCCGCGCCGGGTCGTCAGCCTTTCTTTGCTGGTTTCCGCCGCCGGCACACTGATCTTCACGCTCGCCGACACCCTCACCGGTTTGTATGCGGGCCGGTTCGTCACCACCTTGGGCATCGGCGTCATTTACGTCTGTCTGATCAAACTGCAGGCCGACTGGTTCCGCTTGCGCGAATTCGCGACCATGTCCGGACTGATTGTTCTGATCGGCAACTCCGGTTCCCTGCTGGCGGCAACGCCCATGGCATTCATCGTAGACAGTTGGGGCTGGCGCAACGCCTTTCATCTGATCGCCGCCTACTCCCTGGTGATGGCGGTCACCTGCTGGTTGCTGGTCCGCGACCGTCCCGAGGATATCGGGCTGCCCGGCGTAGCCGAAATGGAAACCAATCTCCCGCCACCGCCGGTCCCGGCGCGGAAACCGACGACAAGTATCCGGCACTGCATCCGGATCGTCTGCCGAAATAAAAAAACCTGGCCGCCGGTTGTCGCCGGCGCCACGGTTTATGGCGTGTATATGGCCATCAGCGGCGTA
>CAZRQI010000047.1:0-3972 GCA_964602025.1 uncultured Veillonellaceae bacterium | reverse complement strand
CGCGGGTCGATGCTTCCCAAATGGTCTTCATCATGGTCATCGGCAACATGATCACGGCGCCGCTGCTCGGCGTGATCTCCGACCGGCTTCAGCTGCGGCGCGGGCCGTTTCTGGCCGCCACCGCAATCTTCCTGTCCGCTTTGTTGCTGCTGACGCTATGGAACGGCGCCAAACCGCCGGCGATATTGCTTTATCCCCTCTGCCTGCTCTTTGGCGTCGGCGTATCCGGGTTATCGCTGTCGGTCGCTTGTGTCAAGGAAGTCAACCCGTCGTATGCCACCGGCATCGCAACCGGCATCACCAATTCCGGCCCCTTCCTGGGAGCGGCCTTCATGCAGCCGGCCGTGGGATGGATTTTGGACCATTACTGGGACGGGGCCATCGTTCACGGCGTCAAGGTCTATCCCCAGATCGCCTACACCAATGCGTTCCTGTTCTGCTGCGGCGTGCTGCTGATCAGCCTGTTGGCGGCCTGGTCGGTACAGGAAACCCACTGCCGGATGCCGCAACAATAGTTACAGTGTTCCTTGCCGCAAGGCTGGCAACTGTTCCGCGATGGAAGTGAAGCGGAAACTGCGCAGAATGTCGGCAAGTTTGGCGCGATTGCCGGCCACATTGTAGTATTGGATGAACGATTCCAGGCGAGGCAGCGGCAATCGCCGTTCTGTCGGATCGATCTCGCGGGGATGCAGATACACGAGGGCGCTACGCCCCTGCCGATTCAGCGAATGGATGCCGCGCTTGATCAGCCAGGCGGGAAACAGCCGGAAATAAAAGCCGCCGGAAAAACCGAAATTCCTGCCGAACACCCGCATCACCGACATCGGAACTTCGTAAAGGGCCAACTCCCGTCCGTCAATGCAGGGATGATGAATCCCGGTCGGCGCGTCCGGAATTCCGTAAAGAAAGGTCTTGACCGGAAAGATGCTGGCATCATACAGCAGTCCCAGTTCTTCCAACGCCGTCAGATAATGCCGGTTTTTTTCGATGATGGACCAGGATGGCGCCCGATAGCCGAAGATTCGTTTTCCCGTCAAAGTCTGCAGAATTTCTGCGGACTTTTTCACATCGGCCCGAAATTCTGCGTAGGTCTGATTATAGGCCAACTGGTGCCCGTAGCCATGGGAAGCGATTTCGTGGCCGGCTTCGGCGATCGCTCGGACCACGTCGGGATACGTCTCGCCGATTTGCCCCAAAACAAAAAAAGTGGCTTTGCAGCCCGCTTCGCTGCAACACTGCAGCAACAAGTCCACATCCGCCCGAAAATTCGACTCACGCCCCCGGTAAGCGGACAGGTCCACGCCCTCATAATTGGCATGGTACCAGTCCTCAATATCAAAAGTGAGAAAGTTTTGACCGGCGGCATCCGCTCCGGACTTATCCATTCCGCTTCCGCCCCCGGATGGCGAACGAGGTGCAGAACAGATCCGTCAGGCTGTTCCGTCCAGCGCCCTGCGTCACGACCCGCAGCGGATGATACTGCTTCAGGAAGTCGACCGTCGGAAAACCCAGCCGCGTAAACAGCTGTGCCAGCTCGGTCATCGAATACATCCGGTCGAACTTTTTCGTTCGTTCGAACAGCCCCAGCAACTTGCGCTGCACGGAACCGCGATGCAAGGTCTGCACCAGCAGGACTCCGCCCGGTTTCGTCACCCGCGCCAGTTCAGCGAGGATCGGTTCAACCTGGGAAATGAGCTGAATCACGCCGATGCAAACCACCACGTCAAACATTCCGTCCGCGAACGGCAAGGCCCCCAAATCCCCGTTCAAGGTTTTCAGGCCCCGGGCCGCAGCGAATTCCAGGCTTTTCTCGGAAAAATCGACGCCATGGACCGTATTCTCCCGGACCCACGGTTCGCTGAAAGCGCCGACGCCGCAACCCGCATCCAGGATTTGTTTGCCCTTCAGTTCTCCCAGCCAACGGTGAATGTGGTCCCGCTGCACAAAAAAACTGGTGTCGTCAAAATAATCGGAGGATTTGACAGACGCGCCGTGGGTGGCGGCTTTTTGATCAAAATACTGTTTCCATTGGGAGTCGCTCATAGTTGTGCCTCCGTTATTCTCTGCAATCGCCGGTTCGGATCAGGATCGCGTCAAGGCATCACATACCGGATCAGCCGGCGGCCGACGGGTTCGGTAATGAAATCCGGCGTCTTTTTCCAGAGTTCGATAAAAAAGCGCAGCCGGTCTCGGTCTGGCGGTCCGTCGCCAGTTTCCCCCGGGGAATAAAGATATTGGAGCGGCACGGGTTCGGCGCCCCACTGACTCTTGAACTGATAGGTGCCGGATCCCGCCGGTGACCGGCCGAGGTCCAGAAACTTCAGTCCCTGCCGAATGCCGTAGCGCACCGCTTCCCAATACATGAAGTTGTTAAGATAGCGGTGGTTGTACTCCACAAGGTTGGCGCCATAGGGGTAATAGAGGGTGGAATTGCCGGGACTCGTCAGCAACAGCATGCCGCCAACAACCTGTTCCGTCGCTTTGTCCAGAACGGTCAGCAGGGATGAGTTCTCCGGCAGATGCCGAAAAAACGCCGCAAAAAAATCAAGTGACGGCGCCGGCGACCCCAGCTGTTTCATCCGACGCACATATACTTTATAAAAATCAGCCAGCCGACTCCGCTCGAACGAAGCCACAAACCAGTCGTTCTTGTATGTTTTACGCACATGGTTGCGGCAACTGCCGGAAGTTTGCGCCAATGTCGCCTCTTCCTCCGCCAGCAGCGGCAACACAAACGTGACATTGTTCCGGCAGACCCGCCAAGCCGGATCGTCGAAGCGCTGCTCCTTGAAGCGCAGTTCGATCCCGTTCAGGGACAGGCCCCGCTGGATCGCCGGCAAGGATTGCATCACAAAAGCCGTTGCTTCTTCGCTGCTAACGCAGAGATCCAGATAATTCACGAAGGGCAGGGACACGCCGACTCGCTTGCCGGAAAGGTTCCGCCCCGTGATCATCGGCAACAGGGCCGCAATCCTGTTTTCACCGTCGACCGCTGCATGGTAGCCGCATTGGTAACCGAAGGAATCGAGTAAAATCCGGCGAACCGGCGTCGTATGAAAAATCGTGCCGTAACGCAGGGCAAACCGATCCCACTCTTCCTGCAGGCAGTCCGAGTAGGTAATCCACTTCAACATCCGGAAACTACCCTTTCAGCCAGCAAGCCACGCCAATCATGATGAAGGCGCAACCCGCCCACTTCAGCAGGCTGATGTGCTCATGGAAAACAAAGATGGACACCGTCAGCAGCAAGACATACTGCAGACTGGAGACAAACGTGACATAGCCCAGATCGAAGATCGACAGGCAATACACCCACAACAGCGCCGCCACCGCGTACGACAGAAAACCGGCCAGAATCCCGGGCGAAGTCAGGTAGCCACCGGCGATTGAAAGCAAGCCGCCGTCAAAATTCACACTGCGGCTGCCAATCTTGAGCAAGGTGCTGGCTAAGACCGTCATCGACACGCTGGCGAAGAGAATCAAAAAATTCATCATGGTTGTTTTTTGTCCTCCTCCCGTTCCCGTTCTTCCAGCTTGAGCCGCAGCAAGCCCAACTCCTGGGTCAGCGCCTTACTCTGGGCTTTCAGATGTGAAATGCTCACACTCATGTTCAGCAGCAGCAAATAGGCGCCGGCGATCAACAGCGAAAAAAAAGCCGATGGCGCATAATACACGCCGATCAGATCGGAAAATCCGTCAAGCAAATTTCGAAACAGGGACACAATCAACACAAACAGGCCGATCACGAGCCAGATTAGGGAATATTTTTCCTTGAGCAACCGTTCCCGCACCAGAAAAAAGACGGACAATAAAATAATCAGGCTGAAAATGATCCCCAGCCACTGAATCTTATCGAAAGAACCGGAAAACATCATTCCGTCACCGCCTTGGCCGGGCACAGGAAAACAAAATGGTCAAAATCACTTTTGCCATATAATACGGACTTTTGATCGGCGTGATGGAGGAACAGCC
>CAZRQI010000046.1:0-12711 GCA_964602025.1 uncultured Veillonellaceae bacterium | reverse complement strand
AGCTTCATTTCTTCTGTAATCCGACGGGCGCGCACATCAAGCGCTCCCCGGAAGATCCCCGGAAATACGGTAACATTATTCGCCTGGTTCGGGGCATCGGAACGCCCGGTTCCCACTACCCTAGCCCCCGCTTCTTTTGCTTCCGGATACATAATCTCCGGCACCGGATTGGCCATTCCCAGCACAATGGAATCCTTTGCCATACTCCCGACGATTTCTTTGGTAAAGATCCCGGGTCCGGACGCGCCAATCAAAACATCGGCGCCTTTCGCGATCTCCGCTAATTTTCCGGTGCGTTTTTCGAGATTCGTGGTTTTGGCCAATTTTTCCTGAATACGATTCAATCCCGGCATTCCATCATACAAGGCCCCGGCCATGTCAACCATGATCAGATTTTTTGCTCCGGCTCTTACCAATAATCTACCGATCGCCGAGCCTGCCGCACCGGCGCCATTCATAACAATGCGTGCAGTACACAAATCTTTTTGAACCAGACGCAAGCCGCCCAATACAGTAGCTAAAGCCGCAATCGCCGTCCCATGCTGGTCATCGTGGAAAACAGGAATGTTCATTTGTTCAATCAACGCATCTTCAATGTCATAACATTTTGGCGAAGAGATATCTTCCAAATTAATTCCACCAAAGGTTGGCTCCAGGCGCTTCACCATTTCAACAAATTTGTCAGGGTCTTTAGCATCCAAGCAGATCGGAATAGCGTCGACATCGCCAAAAGTCTTGAACAACAACGCCTTCCCTTCCATAACCGGCATTGCGGCTACCGGGCCGATATCGCCCAGCCCTAGGACACGCGTCCCGTCCGTAACAATTCCAACCATATTTCCCCGGCAAGTCAGTTCAAATGAAAGATCCGGATTCGCCTTGATTTCTTTGCACGGCTCTGCCACGCCGGGCGTGTAGGCAATGCTGAGGTCAGTTCGGGTAGCCAGTGGAACTTTGGCCCTGATTTCCAACAATCCATGGAATTTACGGCGCATCTTTAGAGCTTCTTCACGAACATCCATCTTCATCCCTCAGCTCTCATCATAATCGTTTGACCTGCCATGTTTGCACATCAAACGTCCAATTAACATATTCTACATTAGTAAAAAAAATCCTTCAGCATATGCTAATTAGGCGAGGGATAATTTCTTTTCGTTTCGAAACCAATTCCAAAACACCACAAGTTCGATGTCGGCCACGTCTTGGAGAGGCTGTGCTGCCGGGATTGAACAACAACAAGCCGGACTCGTTGCTGATGAAAGACTGGTGGGTATGCCCATAAACAACAACATCCGCTTC
Source organism: uncultured Veillonellaceae bacterium (assembly GCA_964602025.1). Taxonomy (GTDB): domain Bacteria; phylum Bacillota; class Negativicutes; order UBA1444; family UBA1444; genus UBA1444. The sequence goes on along the minus strand of CAZRQI010000046.1, from coordinate 11,412 downwards.
GTAGCGCCACGCCCACTCCTTGAGTTCTGACACATCGTTTTTTACTCCGTAACGATGACCATGCGTCAACCACAATCGATATCCGGCCACTTCAATAAATTCGTCCGGTTTGGCCTCCGTGCGCCCGTCGCAGTTTCCCGCCACCGCTGTAACTGGGACAGAAGCAATAGCCGCCAGTTGCATACTATCCCGATAAAAATCACCGGTATGGAGCCAGAATTCAACCGGTCCTGCCACTGCAACGGCTTGTTGGATTGAGAAAACATCACCATGGGTGTCTCCCATGACCCCGATCCGCATAGTAGCTAGCTCCAGTTGCTTGCCTGAAGCAGTTTTTCTTTGAAAGCCCGTAGCGCATTGCCACGATGACTGATTTGATTTTTCTCTTCCAAACTCATCTCCGCCATCGTTTTACCCTGCCCTGTCACAAAAAATAAAGGATCATAGCCAAAGCCACCGTTTCCACGGGGTTCAAATAAAATTATTCCTTCGCACACGCCTTCCGACAACAGTATATTTCCGTCCGGGCCGACTAGCGCCAATACACTCCGGAATCTTGCCGTTCGCTGATTTCCCGGGATCTCTGTTAACTCTTCCAGGAGTTTTCGGTTATTCTCCAAATCGCTGGCGTGTTCGCCGGCATAGCGCGCGGAATAAACGCCAGGAGCTCCAAGCAAAGCATCGACCTCAAGCCCCGAATCATCCGCCAGACAATATTCGCCGGTATGCTGACAAAAATACCGGGCTTTGATCACTGCATTTTCCTGAAACGTTTCCCCTGTTTCTTCCGCGTCAGAAACCCCTGTATCCGGCAACCCCACTATTTCATAGGGTAGATCAGCCAATACCGCCTGAATCTCACGGATCTTTCCAGCATTTCGGCTTCCCACCACAATCCTCTTCATGTCTATCTCCCAACCCGTTCCGCCAAAGGCCCCAGGACTTCCCGTTGAATCTGCATAAGACGTTCGATGCCGCTTTCACCAAGCCGCAGCAATTCCGCCAGTTCCTGCTTATTAAAAGGGGCTTTTTCTCCCGTTCCCTGCACTTCCACAAAATTTCCGGCGCCGGTCATCACTAGGTTCATATCGACAATGGCCGAGGAGTCTTCGACATAGCATAAGTCAAGCGCGGGTCCATCCGGCAGCACGCCAACACTCACAGCCGCCAAGAAATCGCGAACTGGAAAAGGGGTGGCAGCATCAAAGCCAATTTTGTTCAGCGCATCCACCAGTGCTACAAACGCTCCGGTAATTGAGGCTGTTCGCGTCCCGCCATCGGCCTGGATCACATCGCAGTCAATCCAAATGGTTCGTTCGCCGAGCGCCGACAAGTCGACTACACTTCGCAGCGACCGGCCGATCAATCGCTGAATTTCATGAGTCCGGCCAGTCTGTTTCCCTTTTGCGGCTTCCCGTTGATTTCGCGTACCAGTAGATCGGGGCAACAACGAATACTCGGCTGTCACCCAGCCACTGCCGCTGCCTTTTAGAAAGGGCGGCACCTTTTCCTCCACACTGGCGCTGCACAACACTCGGGTATCTCCCACCTCGATCATCACGGACCCTTCCGCAAACTTCAAATAATTCCGGGTCATGATCACCGGGCGCAACATATCGGCTGTCCGACCATCCACTCTCTGCATCTTTCATTCCCTGCCTTCAATTTATATTCTTTGATTACCTATTTTATTTCTGTCTTGTCTGCTGTTTCCATGCGTGAACCGCGCAGCCAATTGCGCCATTCAATTGAGGGTGTTGAGGTACGACGACCCGAGCGCCGATTTCTTTCTCGAGCCAATGAGCTACGGCCGGCCCAAGGGCAACGCCGCCAGAAAATACAATCACATCGCTCGCCAGCGACAGCAGCATTGGCTTGATGCGGCGAAAAATCGAATAGTTCACGCCCGCGGCAAGTTCCGGGATTGGTACTCCCTCAACAATCTTTCCGATCAATTCGGATTCACCGAATATGGCGCAGGTGGCGGAAAGCTCGGTCGGGTTATCGTAATACCGACTCAATTCAGCCAGGGAAATTCCTAAAACAGCCGCCATGTTTTCCAAATACCGACCGGTACTGGCAGCGCACTTGTCATTCAATAAAAAATCATCCATCCGGCTGCCCCGGACCCGAATCACTTTACTGTCCTGTCCACCAAGGTCGAGCAATGTAAAGTCTGTCAGGCCGGTTTGCCACAGCGCCCCTAGCATATGGGCCTTAAGTTCGGAAATGATATCCGCGCCAACAATGTTGAGCGAATTGCGTCCATACCCCGTCACGGTAATTGTTGTCGGAGCATTCGACAGCAATGAACCGAAGTCGACGGTAAATCCGTCTTTTGTGTGTTCACCGCATTTTTTATAAAAACTGGCGGTTTCGATCACCCGTTCTTCCTGAAGATCTTGCCCATCAAACAACACAATTTTTACGGCGCGACTACCCAAGTCCATTCCGCAGAACACTTTCTTACCCCTCACTTCAACATTTCAATAAACCCATCAACACGCAAGCGAGTCCGAGCATCCATGCATCCCGGTTTATCTCCCTCAATCGTCAAAATAGGCGTCTTCATTTTTTTCCGAACGATCATATCCTCGATCTGACGATAACAGAAACTCTGGACATAGTGGATCACTCCGTCCAACTGGCGTCTCTCCGCTTCCGCCTGAATATCTTCAAGGCGGCCGAATATGCCGTAAGGATAGGTATATCGGCGATATTGTTCAATAATATCCGGTTCATCATACGGCATGGCAAACTGGCGCTGCACCTCATTAAAAACCACCCGGGCCCCCAAGCTTTCAACATAGGAATATAAATCGGTAAAGATTGGCGGCACTCCAATATAGCCTAAGCGGAGTTCATTTTTCCGGCTCGATGCTTTGGTTGCTTTTTGTAAAAGAATATCAACGTCCGTTTCAAACTGGTCCAAATCACTGTTAAAATCGCTGCAGCTCACCTGAAACAGGTGGTTATCCGCCCCGCTTACCCGGTTTTCCTGCCAGGTCAAACGATCGATTTCCGCAACCTTGCGGCGTACCCGATCCGTATTTTTTTTGACTTTCAGCACCGCACTCCATTCGGCCCCCAATGCGTCCGCCAATTTTTGCATCTGTAGACGCAACAAATCAGCATCGCGGTCGAATGGATAAGCAAAAGGAATCACCTGGACCCCCGCCAACTCCCAAGTTTCCATCAGAGCGTGCGTATTGCTGCAGTCGCCCTGCGTCACGGCTATTACCACATCCACGCAATCCGTTCCGACCACTGTGGAATACAGTCCTTTGATCCAGCCGCATATATTGCGGGGATAGCCGGCATCTTCCGCCGCTTCCACCCGGCGAACCGGCTCCGAGCCGGTAATAAACACATTATTCAAATCTACCGGCACATGTCCCGCCGCCAGAATGATTTCTACCGGTATGGTTGTAGTCATGCCAATCCGCGCCAATCCGCCAACCTCCCCAAAAAACTAAAAGAATAAGAAAGTATGCCTGCCGTAGACAAAAAAAGGATAGCCGCGCTATCCTCGAATTGCGGCGACTGCCGCCGCATAATTTTTGATGATAACGATCGGTGTTTGCTGGTTGGCATTGCCGAACGGGTTATCAATAAGAATCCTTGATAATTCACGCGGATCGAGTCCCTCGGACACCCCCAGCACCGCAGCGCGTTTCAAATCATTAACATCCGCTACCGCCGCGCCAAAGCAACCCAGTCGCATCTTGATTCTTTCCGCCACCTTGACTGGTTCTTTTGGACCAAAAACCAGCACTTTATCAAAGGGCGGCATAGTGCCTGTGACATCATCAATCAACGCCGCCTGCTCACCGGCCAGTTTGTAAAACATCCCGGAGTTTCCGAACACTTTGGCTATTCCGCCGACAATGAACGCCATCAGTACCCGCAATGTCCCGCCCTCATCCATCGTCGACTGCATTCCGCAGGGGCTGGAGCAACTGGAGTCAACATGGATGAAACGACTCAGGATCATTGCCAGCAAACTTGGATTCATTTCTTCCGGCCGGCGGTAGCGTCCCTGCGTAATGGCCAGTACGCTTTCGGCCACGGAAACCACATCGTCGGGTCCCATTTGCGGGCCGGCGTATTTTTCGATTACGTCCGCAATATCGTCCCTTTTCGTGACGATGTGTGTTTTTACCGGTATCAGTTCAACTTTTCCTTGTCCCACTTTTACGCCTCCAACTTCTGCGCATCGGCGTTCAGTATTGCTTGCTGAAATTCTTCCAACGGCAGTTCCAACAACACTTTTGCCATATACCAATCTGTCCGGCCAATCACCTGATACACGATATTCAGCGGCAAATCCACCATCATCGCCATGGCTGGCCGAATGGCCTTCCCCTGAGCGTTGAATTGCAGGGAAACAATCGCCACATCATTGTCAATCTTGTCGTTGGGAAACAATGCGGCTTCCCAGTATCCATCATCGCGCGGGTTCGACGCCGCAGTAACCTTCGCAGTCAATTCCGCCGCCGAATACTGTTCGCACGGTAACCAGGGCCGCGCAAAAACATCCATCAATGTTCCCTGCTGCGAACCGCGATTGCGAAACGGCAACCGGAAAGAGAACGTCATCGAATCGGCAGTTTCCGAATCCAGAACCAGTTTCGCCCGCTTCGCCACATCGAAGAAAAAATCGGCATCGCCTTGTTTCCAGATAAACAGGGCCACAGCCAACATTACGAGCCCCAAAAACGCTAAAAAGTAACCCAAAAATACCAGCACTACGCTACCCCTCCATCTTCAGCCTGCCGCACGGCATCAATCCTGTCATAATAGAGTTGCGGCAACCGGATAATCCGGCCGTTTGTATCGGTGAAAACATTCTGAGTAGAACCCTCAGCCAACAACACGCCATCAACATCCCGCAGAACGCGATAGGAGAAGCATAGCTTTGCCCGGGAAAAATCGTCCAATCTCGCTTCGACACGAATGATCTCGTCAAAATGAGCCGACTGCTTGTATTTGCAGTGAACATCGGTAATCGGAAAAACGATTCCGCTGGCGATCAATTCCGGCAGCAAGACATTCGCCGCCCGCAGATATTCCACTCGCGCCATCTCAAACCAACGCAAATAATTGGAATGATGAACGACTCCCATCAGATCGGTTTCGACGAACCGGACTTTGTCCCGTACAGCAATCATCCTCTTACCCTTTCATTCCCGACACAATTTCCAGGATTCGGGCCGCAGCCTCTCGAATGTTGGTAACTAAAGGCCGATTTTCCATACCGACAATTTCAAAGTGTCCCTGACTAACCGGAATCAGCACTTTACGGGCTGTAGAAGAAGCGATTGATTCCGCCATTTGGGGCGTAATCTCCCCCATCAGGGCATTGGGTATAATAATTCCAATCGGTCCAGCCACGATATTGGCATCTTGAACCGTCATTCGAACAGCGTTTTCACCGGTAGCACCGCGAGATGCGCCGGCTTTTAGCATTGACTGGGTAGCCCAGGCATTCGCGCCCACACACACAAGCTCTGCTCCCGCAGGGATTTGACCGGACAGTTGCGCAACCAGCTGGGTGCCAATACCGCCGCCCATGCCGTCAATCACAACAACAAGCATGCTTGGATTCCTCCCGATTCCCCAAGATTTCCGCCTACAACTTTCCAGCCAGTCAGAATCATTTTCCGACCATGTAAAAAAAGCACGCTTCCGCATGCACGAATAATCATTGGCGCGCCCGGCAGGAATCGAACCTGCGCTCCCGGCTCCGGAGGCCGGTGCTCTATCCCCTGAGCTACGGGCGCATTCATAAAGTTGTCTGTTGCCGGGAGTAATTATAGCATAGGAAAACTAACCTGTCCACATTGAATTTCGCGGTACGATCGAATATAAAAATCATTTCGCAGACATAGCCATGATATAATAATAGAATATCACGGGTCTGGAGGGACAACGATTTTGCTGAACATACGAACCTCTTGGTTGCCGCAACCACTACTTTTACTGTCACTAAGCCACATGGTCACTGACCTTAGCCAAGGCGCCCTGCCGATTCTTCTCCCGTCGCTAAAGACAGCTCTTGACCTCTCCTACACACAAATCGGCGTAATCGTCCTCGTTCAAAATTTAACATCGTCCATAATTCAACCGTTGTTTGGCATGATAACCGATAAGGTGTCTTTGCCCTGGCTGCTTCCCATCAGCATCTTTCTCTCGGGACTGGGTCTCTCTATTACCGGCTTCATGACTTCCTATACGTCATTGCTGCTTTCGGTCATCATCGGCGGTCTTGGCGTCGCCGGCTTTCACCCGCAAGCTTCCAAATCCGTTCATTTTGTTAGTTCGGATGCCCTTCGCGGCCGCAGCATGGGCTTGTTTTCAGTCGGCGGAAACTTTGGGATGGCGGTCGGCGCTTTCTTCATGATGTTTCTTACTACATTGCCGGGTGGTCTGTATAATTCCATATGGTTTGTCATTCCCAGTTCGATAACGGCGCTGTTGATCTGGCGTTACCTCGACAAGGTGTCGCCCCAGTCCTTTCAGCGCGCCGGCAAATTGGAGACCGCAAAACCGAAATTCATTCGTTTTCAGCCTCTGCTGATTCTGTTGACATTTATTTTTTTCCGTTCCACGCTCCATGCCGGATTGTCCACTTATATCCCGATCTATTACGTCAACTATCTGAACGGCAGTCCAATTTATGCCGGCTATCTCCTGTCCCTGTTTTTGATTGGCGGTGTTTTCGGCACCTTTGTCGGCGCCATGTTGTCCGATAAATTTGGCCGAAAAACCATTCTCACATTCTCCATGGTCATCGTCCTGCCAATGGTCGCCGCAATTCCATTTACCAGCGGCGTGCTAACGATGATTCTTCTGGTTTTTACCGGTTTTTCCCTAATTTCTTCTTTTGCCACCACCTTGGTATTATCGCAGGAAATGATGCCCGGTTATGAAGGGATGGCCTCAGGATTAACCATTGGCCTGACCATTGGGTTGGGCGGCGTAGGCGTGACCGGATTGGGATACATTGCCGATCTGTATGGGGTACCCGCTGTATTTAGTATCATGCCGTTGTTGCCATTAATTGCCCTTCTGCTATCCACCTTGCTCCCTGGACGTCTATTGCGTCGGGACGTATAAATCCGCAGGGTAGAAAAGGATTTTTTTCGTTTGTGTCAAATTTATTATTGCCAACAATTTAATTCTGTTCAAAAAAATCTTCATGCAAAGAGGAGGACATGCTAATGAAACAGTTCATCCAATGGCACAATGATACCTTTGGTGAAAAAGTTGTCAAAGCGTTGGAAAAAAACAACTTTCAAGCGCACTACGCTGTTAACCGGGCCGCAGCGATTGAAAAAGCCCTGTCGCTCGTTCCCGCCGGCGCAACCATCGGCGTCGGGGGATCATGGACACTGAAAGAACTGGGAATTCCCGAACAACTGGCGAAAAACGGGCATACCGTATATGACCACAATATTCCGGGCCTGGCAATGGAAGAATCCTTGGCGCTGCGACGGAAGGAACTATTGTGCGACGTTTTTCTGTCCGGCACCAATGCCGTCACCCTTGATGGCCAGCTGGTTAACACGGATGGTTCCGGCAACCGGGTCGCCGCCATGAGTTTTGGGCCGAAAAAAGTAATTGTCATTGTCGGCGTGAATAAAATTGTTTCCGACCTGGATGCGGCCATGGAACGCATCGAAACAATTGCCGCCCCAATCAACAACAAACGGCTGGATCGTCCCAACCCCTGTACGATTACCGGGATGTGCATGGACTGCCAGGGATCTACGCGCATTTGCAACATAACCAGCATCCTGCATAAACGTCCGCCGGCCATCGATTTTCATGTTATCGTCGTTGGTGAGGAACTCGGTTTTTAGCAATACGACCAACAAACCAGCTTTGCCAATAAAAAGAGCGCTTGGATTGAATCAATCCAAGCGCTCTTTTTTATCGGTACTATTGGGATACATCCAGTATTTTGCGGGTTTTATCAACAATATTCATCTGATTGTAACCAGAAATCGATTCATATCGTTTTGCCGCCTCCGCCACCAACTGCGGATCACTGTCCAACTGATAAGAATTCAGGATGTTCTTGATCCGTTCATTAAATCCAGTATCGGCGGCGGGATCTGTTAACTGCACGATTTGTGCAGGCGTTTCCGTGTTCGGTTTCCCTTTCCCCTTGACATTCATAGTATACCCGGACAAATCCCTGCCAATAAGCTTTCCCGCTTCAACCATATTCGCGTCTCGCAAAAACTGCTTGAATCGTGTTTTGGTCTCTTTGGGTAGATTCTTATATTCCCGCATGAATTCGCTGCGGTCTTCTTTGGGAATTTGTCGCCGCAAACTTTTGATCTCGGAAGGATAATCTGTCATATTTTTAACAAGTGCTCCACCGGCAACTGCAGCTAAAATAAATGGCAACATATCTGAGTCTTCCCTCCCAGTGATTATTCCGTTTTTTTATCAATAACGTTTACATTATTTTTATCGGAACAAACACGGAGAAGCATAAGTGGATGTTAATAATTCCCGTGTCGACAGACAAAGCGGCAATAAAAGCTCAGAACAGGGCCCTGGAAGAGTCCGCCGGGTTTCTGGCAACGTAACCGGCAGGAATACGAGTGCGGAATGGCTACGAAGCTTTCTTCAACTTTCCCGATATCTTGAATAGAGGCAGCCACGCCTACCGGTCGGAGCTCGATAATGTCGTCCACTATCACGGACTCTGGAGACTCTTCGGTCGTTGCCGCCTCAATCGTTTGATCGTCAAGACCTCCAACAGGTTCGAGGGATCCGTCATCAGTCGATATATTTGCCATCGTATCCGTTTGGGCTAATTCCAAGGTCTCGCGGCAATCAAATCCCGAATCTTCGCCTGTTTTTTCCATAGAAATGCACTCGCATTCGGATTCAGACGAATCGCCCATTGCCAAAGTTTCGTCGGTCTGTTCTCGGGATAACTCAAGATCTTGATACTGTTGCTCCATGGATGCGTTGCCGTAAAAATCTTGTTCCGTGCGGTACGGACCAACAAATTCTTCCGCTGCCATAATACTTGCTCCGCCTTCGACAATCTCGGCAATTTCGAGGATTTCTGCAGCTTCCTCATTTGCAACAGCGACTTGATCAACGCTTCCATTCGCCATGCCTCCTTGTAAGATTGTGTCACTGAAGAACGAAAGGTCCGTTCCCTCAACGGCAAAATCTTCATCCTCGGCTTCAAAGCCGATTTCATCCATCAGAATTTCTTCCGAGCTGTCCATTGTCGCCGCGGCGATTCCCGTCGCATCCATCGCCAGGATTCGCTCCAAAGTATCGCTTTCGGGCCGCCGAAATGCCACAGGAATAACCCTTGCAGGCAGAACGGAGTCCACGGAAACATCCGACGCAACGACTAGGGGTTCCAATTCTTCGAATTCCAACTCTTCGACTTTCAGTTCTTCAGGAACTTCCACCGGTGCAATAATCGCAACGATTTCCGCCTCTGTTCCACTTGGACTTGTCACGCTCTCTTCGACCGTTTGGTCGAACCCGTCCACCGGTTCTGACGACATTTCCTGCGTATCCGCTATAATGTCGTCATGCAGCGCATGGACTGGTTCGTCAGTTGCTATTGATTGATTCTCCACCTTGTCCTCAAGAATAATCGCTACGGCCATTTCTTCAACAACTATTGCAGCCTCTTGGTTTGCTTTATCCTCTGTCACTGCCTCGCAAATCGCAGTCGGTTCACCAGGACATTCCGGATTGCGGTCGGATCCCTGATCGGAATCTTTTTCGGGATTCGCCTTAACGGGCGGCAACAAAACCAATTTGCGGGGAGGATCCGGTTCTTTCCAATAGTCTTCCTTTTTGCCGGCCGCCGCACCCGCAACAGTGGCAGTCAACAAAGTCACGGCGGCTGAGGCGGCGCCATCGCCACTGGTAGGCAAATTTCGGGGCATTGGTTCCAGATGTGGACTTGCTTCTTCCTTTCTTCTTTCCAGCGCGGAAGACAACCCGGCAGCGGCAAACGAAAGACGCATCCCGCCCGAAAGATTTTCCTCTTTCATGACGGTACTCTGCTGAAAATCCATTTGCCACTTGGGCAAAGTTCGCCAAACATAGGGAATGACTTGATTTAAGATAATAAATGCCACTAGCGCCGAAATGTAAATCTTAATGAAAAGCAAAATTCTTCCCACAGGATACAGCCATGGATTCGCAACAAAATGCCCCACCATAAAACTGGCAATAAATAATCCCGCCCAACCCGCCGTCTTCATTTAAACCCCTCCTCGACGCGACAGATGAACATTGCTCCGATTGTATCTATAATTTTATAGAAGTATTGCCGCGATGACATTCGAGGGTTGGAATAACGAATGCTATAAATAACGATGCTTTATTATGCCGATACAACAATCATGCGGTGTAAAATATGTATCGCAAGCTTCCATACAGCCGCTGCGGTAATTGCCATAATTTGCATGGCTATCCAACTTGATTCGGCAAGCGAGGAAGCGTATAGTATAAACATAAAAATTCCGCCAGGAAAGGTTCTGATACCATTTTCACGAAATATCCGCCTGACGCCCTTTGGTTTCTCTTTCAAAACGATGAACTTATTTTCCATGAAGAAACAGAATGGATTCGTTTACCGTCAACCCCAAAAGCAACGTCGCTTCTCGGCTGTGTAACCGAAGTGCTACCGATCGGCGCCTTGGATGGAACCCCTTGTTTTGCGGCATCTATTCCTTCCGGATCTCTTCCCGATGAATTTAGTGTTGGGAAAATCCGGCCGCTTCATAGTCGCCTGCCGACAGCACAATATGAGTTTGCCCTGCGCGCCTTTCATCTGCAAAACTGGCGGAATACGCATCGTTTCTGCGGTCGCTGCGGCAATCCCGCCGCTCTTGCCGTCAACGAACTGGCAGTCCACTGTCGATCCTGCGGCAACTTGGTTTTTCCCCGGATTTCTCCCGCCATGATCGTCGCCATTGAAAAGGAAAACCAGCTTCTGCTGGCCCGTTCCAACCGGTTTGTCGGTGGAATGTACAGTGTGTTGGCCGGATTCGTCGAACCGGGAGAAACATTTGAAGACTGCGTAAAACGCGAAGTCATGGAAGAAGTCGGAATCCAGGTGCGCGGAATCCACTATATCGCTTCACAACCCTGGCCATTTCCCGACTCGTTGATGGTTGGTTTTACCGCCTGCTGGGACAGCGGCGAGATCCAAATCGACGGGGAAGAGATTGTTGATGCCGGTTGGTATACGGTTGACACCTTTCCCCAGCTGCCCGGCAAAGACAGCATTGCCAGAAGACTCATCGACCGATTTGTCGAAAAACAAAACGGCAAACGTTTTTACTAAACGAGCCTAATCGAGTAGGAGGCTACCCATTATTTGAGTAGCCGACCTCTCACACCACCGTA
>CAZRQI010000045.1:0-13239 GCA_964602025.1 uncultured Veillonellaceae bacterium | reverse complement strand
GAGATCGGGTCCAGCGCCGAACAAGGCTCGTCCATCAGGAGCACTTCCGGCTCCACCGCCAGCAGTCGGGCGATGCACAGGCGCTGCTGCTGCCCGCCGGACAGCGACATCGCCGACGTCTTCAGCCGATCCTTGATCTCGTCCCAGAGCGCCGCGCCGACGAGGCTGCGCTCCACCAGTTCGTCGAGAATCGCCTTGTTTTTCTGGCCATGGATGCGCGGCCCGTAAGCGATGTTGTCGTAAATCGACATGGGAAACGGATTGGGACGCTGGAACACCATCCCTACCCGCTTGCGCAAATGCACCACGTCCACGTCGGGCGCGAAGATGTCTTCGCCGTCGAGCAGCACTTCGCCTTCGATGCGGACGCCGTCGATCAGGTCGTTCATCCGGTTCAGCGTCTTCAGGAATGTGGACTTGCCGCAACCGGACGGGCCGATCAGGGCCAGTACGCTGTTTTTCGCCACGTTGATCGATACTTTGTTCAGCGCCAGGTGCTCGCCGTAAAAGAGTTTCAGCTTATTCACCTGAATTTTGTTTTCCAAACTATTTTGCCTCCCCGCGCCGGGCGGTATTCCGAATTAATTCCTAATGTGTTTAGAATAACACACCGTCCCGGTTTGCCAAGTTAATAGTTTGTTAAGTTTGTGTTAATTTTCTTCCCGCAACCGGTAGCCGAAGCCGCGCACCGTTTCCAGCATATCGGCGGTTGCCGGGTCGGCCGCCATCTTCGCCCGCAGATGCCGCACATGGACATCGACGGTCCGGGTGTCGCCGAAATATTCGTAGCCCCAGACCTTCTCCAGCAGCTGTTCCCGGGTGAACACCTTGCCCAGATTGGTCGCCAGCATTTTGAGCAGTTCGTATTCCTTCGGCGTGAGTTCGAGTTTGACGCCGCCCATGCTCACTTCATAGCGCGAAAAATTGAACCGCAGCCGACCCACCTGCAGTTCGCCGGGCAGGGCGGTTTCCTTCTGGCTGCGCCGCAGCACGGCCTTGATCCGGGCGGTAAGTTCGCGGGGACTGAACGGTTTGGTCATGTAGTCGTCCGCGCCGAGTTCCAGGCCGATGATCTTGTCGACTTCCTCCGCCTTAGCCGTCAGCATGATGATCGGCAACGCCGACGTAGCCGGCGCACCCTTGAGGGTCCGGCAGACTTCCAGGCCGTCCATCCCCGGCAGCATCAAATCGAGCAGCACCAGATCCGGCTTTTCTTTCTGCGCCGTCCGCAGGCCCTGCATGCCGTCCGCCGCTTCCATGACCTGAAACCCTTCCTTCTCGAGATTGTAGCGCACCAGCTGACGAATATTCGCTTCATCTTCCACGATCAGTATTTTTCCCATTCGTTCCTCCCGCACTAAAAGCTGTTTCCCTGATTATAGTATTTTGGGCGAATTCAAAAAATCCTGCATGAAAAAAGATCCCCGGCAAACGCGAGGATCTTGCACTGCTCGTTCCCTATCCTTATTCCAACATCTGCGACACGATCCGGGCGGCTTCCGCCGGCGGAATCTTCTCGAGCCGCTGCACTTCGTACCAGGTGGCTCCCCGGGTCGCCTGCGGCCCTTTCAACGCCACGATTTTGATCAGGCCGACGCCGGGCGCGATGTAATGCCGCTCGATGCCGGTCCCGCCGGCGTATACGTCATACTCCACCATGATGCAGCCGGTAAAGAGACCGGCCGGCGTTTCCACAGTCAGCCCCGTCTCCATGATTTCCCGTCGCCGCCCCCAGGGCGCTTTCCACTGCGCTCCGGCTTCGACATTCGTCGGCAGCCAAAAAAACTTCTTCTGGCCGCGATTCGTCACCAGTGGAATCTGGACGATTCCATCGTCTTCATTGGCATATCGCCATACTGCACGGTCTTTGGGAACCGGCCGCATCGGCTGTCTGCCATACTCCGAGTAGGACAGTGCCACTTCGGCCGATGTGACATACTCTTCGTCGCCAAGCTTCGCCGTGACCAGCGTTTTTTCGAAGCGAGTCCCGTCGCTGCCCAGAATTCCGGTCGCAAAAATCCGCAGGCCCGGATTCGGCGTAAATCCTTCGGTTTCGGCCCCCGAAGCCGCCAGAGCCAGTTGCGGCGCAAGCAACAACACCAATACAAACAGACCTACCCGGTACAACCCTTTGATCCAGGAAATTTGTCGCATAACCACGTCTCCTTTCACAACAGCCTGAATTCTCTTTATGCTTTTCGTTCCGTAGCCTTGGCTTCCTCCCAAAGTACGTCCATCGCCTGCAGGTTCAGGTCCTGCCATTTTAAGCCTTTCGCCTTGACTGCCTCTTCCACCTGCTGGAATCGGCGTAAAAATTTATTATTGGTACCGTTCAGGGCCACTTCCGCCTCGATGCCCAGGAACCGGCCCAGATTGACTACGGCGAACACTACGTCGCCGAGTTCGTCTTCCATGCTTGCTTTATCGCCGGATTGCGCCGCTTCGCGCAATTCCGCCAGTTCTTCCGCGACCTTGTCCCACACGGGCGCGATATCGTCCCAGTCAAATCCGACCTTGGCCGCTTTCAGCTGCAGCTTGTTCGCCCGCAGCAAGGCCGGCAGGCCCTTGGGGACGCCGTCCAGCGCCGACCGGGGTTTGACTGTTTTTTCCCGGCGTTTGATCGCATCCCAGTTCACGATGACCTCCGCCGCGTCACGAACCGAGATGTCGCCGAAAACATGGGGATGCCGCCGGATCAGTTTCTCCGTCACCGTATCCACGACATTCTGCATGCTGAAGTCGCCGCTTTCTTCGGCGATCCGGGCGTGAAACACAATCTGCAGCAGCAGGTCGCCAAGCTCCTCGCACAAATGCGCCGGATCCTGTTCATCGACCGCCTCCAGCACTTCGTAGACTTCCTCGATGATATAGCGGCGCAAGGTCGCGTGGGTTTGTTCGTTGTCCCACGGACAGCCGCCGGGCGAGCGCAGCCGGGCCATGACATCCACCAACGGATCCAAAGAAAACGTTTCCTGGCGGGACGGACGCGGCGGCACGTAAACGCTGGTCAGATGGTCGAAATCCGTCCGCCGGTCCAGTTCGAAGAGCGGCACGGAGTCCAGGGTTTCGTCCGGCAACCCGAGATGGCGGGCCACCACGACCGACGCTTCATCTTCCAGCCGTTCCATCAGGTTCAGTTTCAGTTCGGAGGCAATGAACGGGTTGAACACCTGGGTGACGACCAGCCCGGTCGACAAATCCGCCGGCAAATCCGCCACTTCCTGCGCGTCCACGATGGTCAGGCCTTGTTGGGGATCGACGCCCAGACGATTGCACAACAGTTCAAAAAAGCTCATTCCCGGCAGGATCCGCAGCGGCGTCTGTCGGTCCCGCGCTCCCACCCGGATCAGGCCCACCGTTTTTTCGGCCACCATCGGACTGCCCGGCACGGCAAAGACAACATCCTGTCCGGCCTGCGCCCGATCCAGCACATCCGAAGCGATCGCCGCATAAATGGCATCAAAATCTTCGCCCTGCTCATAAACCGAATCATAACTTTCAAATGAAACCTGTCTCGCCCGCAGTTCCGCCACCGTCGGATGGATGGCGGTGCGCAGCAGCAGCGGCGCCGCTTGCCGCAGAACGTCCCAGGTTTCCAGGCTCAAACAACCGAAGGGGCCCGGCCCCAGACCGACAATCGTAATACTCCCCATGAATTATCGCCTCAACAAATGAATTTTTTTCAAGACCCTCGCGGCCGGTCCGCCGACCGCCGGAATTTTCAACAGTTCGCGCTCACCGACGCTGCCGAGCAATAGCAACAGGATGGCATAAACTCCACCCCCGGCGGCGATGGCCGCCAGCGTCGCCAGTGTGTTGCCCAGCCCCTGCGCCCGCAGCAGTTCATACAGGCCCAGACAGACCAAGCCCATGACGGCGGCGGCGGTTCCGGTTTTCAGCGTGTCTTTGACCGGCAGGGCAAAACCGATGAACCGATAGACAAACACCAGATTCAGTAACGCAGCCACCCCGAAATCGGCGATGGTCGCCCAGGCCGCGCCGACGATCCCCCAGGCCGGCAGGGCGGTCAACGTCCAGCCCAGCACGACTTTCACGCCGGCGGAGATCACCATGTTCACCACCGGAATCGCCGTATGCCCCAACCCCTGCAAAACGCCGGTTGTCACCTGATGGATGCCCAGCAGGAAAATCCCCAGCGCCGAAATGGCGATGCAGACGCCGGCGTTCGGCGTGGCGTACAACATGGTGGAAATGGGAGTCGCCAGCAGCCACATGCCGACAAACGCCGGAATCGTGATGAAGTTGGCGATGCGCAGCGCCGTGGAAGTCCGGTCGTAAATCGCCGCCCGGTCGCCCAGGGTATTGGCCTCCGACACCGACGGCACGATGCTGGCGGCCAAAGAGGCCGTAAGGATGGTCGCCATGTTGACGAGCGGCACCGCCATTCCCGTCAGATAACCGAACAACTCCGTCGCCTGTTCCACGGTATAGCCGGCCACTTCCAGGCGGGGCGGCACAATCAGCAGATCGATGTTGGAAACGACCGGCAGCATGATGTTGGCCAACGAGACCGGCAAGGCCAGCTTGACGATCCGGGTGATGATGGAAGTTCCCGATTCCTGCTGCAGCAGCGGTTGCTGATCCATTTTTTGCTGCAAGTCTTTGCGGTATTTCCAGTAAAAGAACAACAGCACCAGCAGTCCGGCCACCGCGCCGGGCCCGGCGCCGAAACTCGCTCCCGCCGCCGCGTACTCCAGGCCGCGCGGCAGTAGAATGTAAGCAAAGCCCACCATGGTGACCACGCGGACAAATTGCTCGGCGATCTGGGAGACGCCGGTGGGCAGCATCATCTGCATGCCCTGGAAATACCCCCGGTAGCTGGACAGAATGGTGACGAAAAACAGAGCCGGCGCGAGCGCCGCAATCGCATAGTAGGCCCGGGGATCGCGAACGAACTGGTGCTCGATCAGCCAGCCGGCGCCAAAAAACAAAACGACGGAAAACACCGCGCCCGTAACCATCAGCAGCGACAAAGAGATCCGGAATACCCGGTTGGCGCCGCGATAATCCTGCAATGCCGCTTTCTCGGCCACCAGAATGGAAATCGCCACTGGTATGCCGGCGGAAGAAATGCTCAAGGCCAACAGATAGATCGGATATGCCATCTGGTACAGGCCGATGCCTTCGCCGCCCAGCAGCCGCGACAGAAAAATCCGGTTGACCGAGCCGATCACCTTGACGATGATGCCGGCAACCGTTAAGATCAAAGCTCCTTTAAGAAATTTTTCCTTGCTCAAATTGGGGCGCCCTTTCTCGTCCGGCCACAAATTCCGGTCGGACATTGGTTTCAAAATGCAAGCTAATAGTAACCCGTACCGGCATTTTTCGTCAAGGCGACGCCGTCGGGCCAATCTGGCGGAATACGGCCAGCAACCAACTGCCGAACGTTTCTCCCGCCGGGGAGGTTTTTTTGACCGAAATCATCTGCGGCGGCCCGGCGGCGATCTTCACCCGGCTGGGCGCCTGGGTTCGTAGCGACATCAGTCCCGTTACGTTCACATCCGGAGTATCGGTAAAACAGATTTCGACCCAGTCCCCTTTCTGGATCACCGATTTCACGCCCATCTTTCGCGCCAAATTCTTGATTTGGGCGACCAAAATCAGATTGCTCAACGCCGGCGGCGGATCGCCGAAACGGTCGATGATCTCGTCGAGCAGATCCGTCGCCTGTTCGTCGGTGCGAATCGCGGCGATCTGCTGGTAGAGCTCGATCTTGTGCATGGCGTCCTCGACGTAGTCGTTCGGAATGTACGCATCCAGTTTCAGTTCGATCACCGGGTCCGGCGGCAGTTCGGCCTGGACGCCTTCCCGGAGTTCATGCACCGCCTCGTCCAGCAGTCGGCAATACATTTCAAAGCCGACGCCGGCGATATGTCCGTGCTGTTGCGACCCCAGCAAATTGCCCGCTCCCCGGATCTCCAGGTCGCGCATGGCGATTTTGAAACCGGCCCCCAGTTCCGTGAATTCCGTAATGGCCCGCAGTCGCTTTTCGGCAATTTCGCTGATGACTTTCTGCGGCCGGTAGGTGAGGTAGGCATGCGCCAGCCGGTCGGAGCGACCGACCCGTCCCCGCATCTGATACAACTGGGACAAGCCGAAATGATCGGCGTCATAGACGATGATCGTGTTCGCGTTCGCCACATCCAGGCCATTTTCAATGATGCTGGTGCACAACAGCAGATTATAGTGGCCTTCATAAAAATCAAACATGATGTCTTCCAGCAACTCATCCGGCATCTGTCCGTGCGCGACGGCGATTTTCGCCTCCGGGACCAGCGCCTTCAAGTCGTGGTGGATCCGCTCGATGGTTTCGACGCGGTTATAGACGAAATAGACCTGACCGCCCCGTTCGATTTCCTGTCGAATGGCGGAAGCGATCAGCGCCGGTCGGTATTCCACCACATAGGTCTGCACCGGCAGCCGCTCCTCCGGCGCGCTCTCGATGGAACTCATATCCCGCAGTCCCGCCAGGGACATGTGCAGGGTGCGGGGAATGGGCGTCGCCGTCAATGTCAGTACATCCAGCCCCACGCTCCATTTTTTCAGCCGCTCTTTCTGGGCCACGCCGAAGCGCTGTTCTTCATCGACGATCAGCAGACCCAGATCCTTGAAGATCACATCGGATTGCAACAACCGGTGCGTGCCGATCAGCACGTCCACCGATCCCTCCGCCGTCTTCTGCAAGGTCGCCCGTTGCTCGGCCGGAGTCCGGAAACGGCAGACCATGTCCACGCTCAGGCCAAACGCTGCAAACCGGCTGGAAAAGGTCTGAAAATGCTGCTGCGCCAGTACAGTGGTCGGGACCAGAACCGCCACCTGTTTGCCGCTCATTACCGCCTTGAAAGCCGCCCGCAACGCCACTTCCGTCTTGCCGAAACCGACGTCGCCGCACAGCAGCCGGTCCATCGCCTGCGGCTTTTCCATATCCGCCTTGATTTCCGCCACAGCCGCCAGTTGATCGGGCGTTTCCTCAAACGGGAACGAATCTTCGAACTCTATCTGCCAGGGCGTGTCCGGCAAAAAGGCGAAGCCGGGCGCCAGACTGCGGCGGGCATACAAATCGATCAATTCACGGGCCAGGTCGGCGACGGCCGCTTTGGCCCGCGCCTTCGTTTTCGCCCATTCCGTCCCGCCCAGGCGCGACAGCTTTGGTGCTTCGCCCTCCGAACCGATATATTTTTGCAGTAGCTGGACTTGGTCCGTCGGTACGTAGAGTTTGTCGTCGGTTGCGTACCGGATGTGGAAATAATCGCGATGGACCCCATTGAGTTCGATGGTTTCCACGCCGACATATTTGCCGATGCCGTGGGAAACGTGCACCACATAGTCGCCGGCTTTCAGCTCGGAATAGTCGGCGATCCGCCGGGCCTGACCGGTCCGGCTGCGACGCTGCAGCTTGAGGCGTCCCTTGATTTCCTTTTCGGTGATCACGGCGATCCGGTCCTCCGGCAACTCAAAGCCGGACGACAGGTTTCCGGTCGATACGAACACGCCGGGTTCGTCGATCGCATCGGTCCCCGTCACCGCTTGCGCCTTGATTCCCTGTTGCAGCAGGCTTTCCCGCAGCACGGAGGCCGCCTGCGCGTTGGACATCAGGATCAGAATCCGATAGCGCCGTTCCTGCCAGGACAACAGATCATTGACCAGAAAATCCGTCTTCCGGTGATAGGGCGGTATACCGCGCGTAACCAGACCCTGGGAAGACGGAATGACCGCCGCAGTCTCCGCCGTAGCCAGCAAAGAAAAAAAGCATGTTTTGGCCGAGGCGGCCGCCTGATTCTTCAGACTGTCCCAGGAAACGCCCCGCACCGCTACGGCGGGATCGGCCTTGCGCAGGCTTTCCACCGTTTCTTCCAGTCTTGGTGCATCATCGAACACCACGGTGGCACCCGCCGGCAGATAGGAAATCACGGTACCCTCCGCCGCCATTTCCCCGGAGTCGATCGACGGCAGCAAAACAACCGACTCCAATGTTTTCAGCGAACGCTGGGTCACCGGATGGTATTCGCGGATGGAGTCGATCTCATCGCCGAACAATTCGATCCGAACCGGCGCCGAAAGATTCACGGAAAAGATGTCGATGATGCCGCCCCGGCTGCTAAAGTGGCCGACGGAGTCGACCCTGTCGACCCGTTCATAGCCAAATTCCACCAGGCGGGCCAGCAGAGTCTCCCGGTCCAGCGACGCGCCCAACCGGAAACTACAGCTGTTTTTATTGAACAGACGAGGTAGCGGCACGCGGAGAACGGCGGCCTCGGCAGTGGTCAGGACCACGACCGGGTCGCCCGCGTTCAGGCGGGAAAGCGCTTCCGTCCGTTGCCGCGCCAATTCGAGGCTGCGGGCCCTGGCCGCGACGTTCGCCGGATCACTGGCCGGCAATTCCAATATCAGCCGATCCGGGCACAACAGCGCCAAATCATTCGCATAGGCCTCGAGCGCATCCCGGCCGGCGGTAATGACTAAGACCGGCGAGGTTCCAGCCTCGGCCAGGCCTGCCGCCAAAACGCTCCGAACGGCTCCGGATATGCCGTGAACCGCAACCGGGGTTTGGTCCGCCCGTCTCAGTAGGGAGACGATCTTCCCCATATTTTCTGTTTGTTCAATACTGCGAAGCAGTGTATGCATTGTTTCCTTTCCACGCCGACAAGGGCCTCGGCGATGCCGAAGCCCTTCGCTCCTGTTCGGTTGTCTTCCGGAATGGGTTGATCGGAGAAATAATTATTGGTTCGCTTGCTTCCAGTCCGCCAAAAAGCGCTCGATTCCGGCATCCGTTAGCGGGTGACGGAACATCGACAACATTACTTTATACGGAACGGTGGCGATATGGGCCCCGGCCAGCGCCGCCTGCGTGACGTGCATCGGGTGCCGGATGCTGGCGGCAATGACCTCCGTGCCGATGTCATGGATGGCGAAGATGTCCGTTATCGTTTTGACGAGATGGATTCCCTCTTCACTGATGTCATCCAGCCGGCCCACGAAGGGACTGACAAAAACCGCGCCCGCCCGGGCGGCCATCAAGGCCTGGTTGGCGGAAAAGACCAGCGTCACATTCGTGGGAATATCGTTTTCCGACAGCACGCGAACAGCCTTGAGCCCTTCCAGCGTCATCGGCACCTTGACCACGACATTTTCCGCCAATGCCGCCAGCTCTTTGCCTTCGGCGATCATTTCCGGCGCGGTGGTCCCGATCACCTCGGCGCTGACCGGACCGTCGACGATCCCGCAAATCTCCCGGACCACCGCCTGGATATTCTGTTTCTCTTTGGCGATGAGGGACGGATTCGTGGTCACGCCGTCAAGCAGGCCCCATTGGGCGACTTCCCGGATTTCATCCAAATTGGCGGTGTCCAAAAAAAACCGCATGTGACTTCCCCCTTGCTTATATTTTTACACGGTGGCAAACAGGGTCAACGAAAACGGGGTTGCAGCTCGGGCCGAAAAAGATTGCCTGGCTGTCGCGGCAGGGGCGACGCCTGTCCTGCCGGCGCCGGCAGCCGTTCCAACAGATTTTTACCGGAAACCGCCGGTTTTCCCGGCACTCTCTGGCCGATCACCAGCAAATACTCGTCTTGCCGGCTATCCCAGACAAACGACAATTCGTAGCGGTCGCCGGACAGCAGCACGACCTGCGCCGGCTGGCCGTTTTTCAGCAACGTGGCGTGCAATCCGCTGCCCCAATAACGGATGGGAAGTTTCAACGTCATTCGATGCCGGTGATCCGGATCGACCGGAATATTACGGCCCAAAAAGTCCAGCGCAAACTCCAGCCCCAGGGCTGTTTCCCGCAGCAACGGCCCCATCAGCACCAACGGCTCCGGCCAGTAATAATCGAGATATTCCCGCACCAGCGTCGTCGCCGTGCCGAACTGCAGCAGTCCTTTCTGCACGTACTCCCGTTTCAGGAAGGCCAAATGTTCGTCCAGCGCCTGGTAATGTTTCCCCACCGTACTCTTCCAGTCCGGCAGTCCCATGATGAACATGGCATGGGAAAAGCCGACGATGGAGTGAACTCCGGCACGGACTTTGCCGTCGTCGACAAACTCGTTGATCCCCTGGCGGGTCTTTTCGTTCAGGCTGGCCGCGTTGTCCACATCGTACATGATGAGTTGGCGCGGCGTCGGGCGAAATTCCACGACGCCCAGTTTCTTCAGGTCCGCAGCCGGCGCGTTGATATCATCCGGCGGCGTCAGATACAATGCCCGGCGATAGTCGCCGGAGGTAATGCCGCCGGCGTTGCCGTCGGCGTCGCTATTGCCCCAGAGCCCGACCAGACGATAAGCCCGCATGCTCATGGCCTCCGCCTCCGGTCCATTGCCAAAATCAAAGGATCCGGTGCGCGCGGTCAATATCTCGCCGCCCGGGTAGCCGACCGTCAATTTGCTGATTTCCCGCAGATGGTGAAACAAAATGCCAGTCCGGCTCCCCCGTTGGTGGATGTTCCCCTCGTCCGGGAACGAATGGGCCCAGCCGTGGCGAAGATGATTGGCCCACAATCCATCGGTCGGCGGATGATAGGACAGCACATTGCCGGGAACTTCCGGGTCATAATCCGAATGCAGATGCAGTGCATATTCATGGCCGCGTTGGGACTGGTCGCGCACCGACTGCCGGACCTGGTCCAGCGTCGTCCGCCAGTTTGGTTTCGGCGACTGGGCGGCGGCCCATTCGCCGGCTTCCAGCACCGGCATCGCCAAATAATGGGTCCAGAATGCGCCGTGTTTTTCGGCGATCCGATTCAGCGCTTCCGCCTTGTCCACCAGTTGCACCCGGAATTCCTCGGCATCCAGCCAACCGTTCTGATTGCCCCAGGCGGTCGGATAGCCGGCCGCATCGATCGGCTCCAGATCCTCGGTCATCACATAGAAAATCTTACCCGGCGCTGGATCCGCGACGTCCATGCGGACAACCGCCGGCGCCATGGTTTTGTTCACACTCAGCCGCAGTTCCCAGGGCTGTCCCAAATTGACCGTCGAAGCTCGTTGCGCCCGAATCCGCCAGCTCAAGGTCGTTTTTTCCCCGGCTGCCAGACGGGGAATATTCTGTTCCAGCGGCCCCAAGGCAATCAAACCGTATCCATAGGGTTCGTGCAGGCGAACCGTCAGATTCGTCAGTTCCTTGTCCGTTGCGTTCACGACTTCCGAAACGAGCGCATGGACTTCGCCCTGCACCGCCTTTCGCGGTGGCGAACGCCAGATAATTTTGGTTCCTTCCACTTGGGAACCGGCCGACTTCAGCTCGGTGATCAGCGCGTGCTGCCCATTGCCGGATTCAATGCCGACCCGGTAGCGGGCGACCGCATCGGCGGCAAACGTCGGAAATTGCTTCGTGAACAATTCTGTCGGACGAAGATGCTCCTGCACCCAACTTCCCTGATAATTGTTCGGCAATCGCCGGTCGATCCAAACGGCATTCCCGTTCCGGGTCGGCAGCGCGCCGGTAAAAACGTAACCGACAGTCGCCAATGTCCGCCCATCCCGGCCAATGGCGGTGATATGCAAACGGCCCGTCCCCTGCGTGGACAGGAATTGAAACCGATAATTCAATTCGTCGTCCGAACTGTCCATGTCCAGAAAATAGGTCAGCCGCGCTTCCGGACCGGCCGCCAGTTCCAGCGCCTGCGGCGCCAGCAGGCCCGCGCCGGCCACTACCCGGAAAAAGTTTTCCGTCCCTTCGACAATCAGGTTTTCCGGCAGCCGCCAGTGCCTGGCGGCCTCAGGCGGCAACTCCTTCAGTCCGGCAGCCGTCCGTTGCGTCGTCGGCGTCGCTCCGTTTCCGCCGCCCGGCAGAGAAGATGGATTCTCCGGAAGCAGACCGCAGCCGCTCAACAGAAACAGGCAACAGAGCAGAATCATCAACGGTTCATTTCGTTTCTTCATCACAGACAACCGGATCAGCGGAGTTGCGGAACCAGGCCGGGATTCGCCAGCCGGCCCCCCGGCCCGTTGCCGAACAGCAGCCGGCTTGCCAGTCCATCGAAAAGCGACTGTCCGTCAGCGCCCAGAAGCATCTCCCAAAGGCCGCCCCGGCCATATTCGTGAACTGCTGGTTTTCCAGCTATTCCGGCCATGCTGGCCGCAGCATTCACGGCGTCTTCCTGGGTTCCCATCTCATCGACCAATCCCAGTTTTTTCGCCTGCCGCCCGGTATAGATCCGGCCGTCGGCCAGCCGCCGCACCCGATCCGGTTCCATTTTCCGCCCTTCCGCCACCACGGCGACAAACTGGTCATAGAGATCGTCCACCATCTCCTGCAGAATGGCGCGCTCCGCGGCGGTCATCGGCCGTTCCGGCGAAAGCATGTCCTTATGCGGTCCGCTCTTGATTTTTTCGCCATGCACGCCGATTTTTTTGAACAATTCCTCATAGTTCGCGTACGGGATATAAATGCCGATGCTGCCGGTGATGGTGCCGGGATTGGCGTAGATCCGGTCGCAAAGAGCCGCTATCCAGTATCCGCCGGAAGCGGCGATGTCGCCCATCGAAGCGACGACGGGCTTGCCGGCGCTCCGGAGTTTTTTCAGTTCCTCGCCCACTTCCTGGGATGCGGGCGCACTGCCGCCCGGACTATTGATGCGCAGGACCACGGCCCGGACGGTTTCGTCGTCCCGGGCGGCCTGAATCTGGCGGATCACCGAATCCATTCCGCTGCCGTCGCCTAAAAGTCCGCCCTGCCCCCGACCGCCGACAATCACGCCTTCCACATGGATCAACGCGACTTTCTCCGAATGCTCCAGCGGACGAAACAGCCATAGGCCCAGCAAAACCAGCCCGATTCCTGCCAGAAAAAATCTCCCGGCATAGCTCTTGCGGCGATTCACGCACCTTCCCCCTTGAGAAAAACTGTTGGGGGTCTCCCAACAGTTTCAGCATTTCATAGTAAATTACCGGGTTTCCCCATACGCCAGCGCCGCCGCGACAAAATCACGGAACAGCGGATGCGGTTTGGTCGGCCGGGATTTGAATTCCGGATGGAACTGAGTTCCCACGAACCAGGGATGGTCCTTGACTTCCACCACTTCCACCAGCCGGTCATTCGGCAGCGTGCCGCCCAGTACCAGCCCCTGGCTGGTCAGCTTTTCCCGGTAGGCGTTGTTGAACTCGAAACGGTGGCGGTGCCGTTCATAGATGATCTCATCCTGGTAGGCGGCGTAGGTATTGGTGTCAGGCATCACTTTGCAGGGATAGATCCCCAGCCGCATCGTGCCGCCCTTGTCCACGA
>CAZRQI010000044.1:0-13388 GCA_964602025.1 uncultured Veillonellaceae bacterium | reverse complement strand
CAACGCATGCGGGAGTCAAAGTCCCGTGCCTTACCAACTTGGCGACGCCCCAAAGGCAGCATGTTGGGGAAAACAACAAAATATATGGCTGGGGCGGATGGATTCGAACCACCGATGCTGGAGTCAGAGTCCAGAGCCTTACCGCTTGGCGACGCCCCAATGATAGCTAGTTGGGGTGACTGGTGGGGATCGAACCCACGCGTAACGGAACCACAATCCGCCGTGTTAACCACTTCACCACAGTCACCATGCATCCGTTGCTGCCGGCGCGGATTCGCCCTGCGCGACAGAAGTTATTGTACCATTCTTGTCGTTTGCCTGTCAATATCCTCTCGCCATTTTTTCAGCATTTTTTACCGGGGTGAATTTCCGCCAAAAAATCCAGGAATAACCGCGTCAATTTCGGATCGAATTGCGTTCCGGCCGAGCGCTGAAGTTCCGCCGCCACCGCCGCATGTTCCATGGCCTGCCGGTAGGGACGGTCGCTCACCATGGCGTCATAGGCATCCACCAGCGCCAAGATCCGGCATTCCAACGGAATCGTCTCGCCAGCCAGACCGAACGGATAGCCTTTGCCATCCCAGCGTTCCTGGTGTTTCAGCACCCAATCGGCGATCGGCGCCAACTCCGGCGACGATTGGGCGATCCGGTGGCCGATTTCGCAGTGGCGTTTCATTTCTTCCATCTCCTCGGCCGTCAGTGGTCCGGCTTTTTTCAGGATGGAATCGGCAATGCCGACCTTGCCGATGTCATGAAACTGGGCGAACAGTCGCAAATCGGAATATTTTTCTTCGTCCACTCCGCAACGCCTGGCCAGTTCCACCACCCAATCCTGCAACCGCGTGGCGTGCTCCTCGGTGACGAAGTCCCGTTCCGACAACATCTGCATCACCGTGTGCACCATGGCGCTGCGGGCGCTGCGGCTGCGATGCAGTTTCTCGCGATACATGTTGTTATCCGCCTGCTTCAGCGTTTCCGCGAGGGAAGCGGCCGGTCCGTCGCTGACGGCATAGCCGACGGACAGACTGATAAACAACGTCGGATCCTGTTGATTGTTTCGGCAAATTTGCGTGTGAATAAAGCGATACATGGCTTCCATCTCTTCGCGGCAGATGTCCGGGACAATCGCGGCGAACTCGTCGCCGCCGGTCCGGTAAACGGTTCCCTTGGCAGGAATGCTCTCCTGCAGAATCCGGGCCACCGCCACCAACAACCGGTCCCCCTGCGCGTGCCCGAAGGTGTCGTTCAGCAGTTTCAGGCCATCGACATCGCTGACCAGGATGCCGACGCGTCCCTCCGGCCGGTTATCGAGACGGCTCAATTCTTCATCGAGGCAGCGCCGGTTGAGCAAGCCGGTCATCGAATCATGCGAGCTCAAAAAATGAAGTTTCTGTTCGTAAAGCGTCCTCTCCTGCAACTCGGTCTGCAGTTGCCGAACCAAACCGGCATTGTCAATCGCGATCATCGCCTGTTCGGCAAATCGGCTGACCAGCGCCACTTCCCGCTCGGAAAACTTGCGTCCCGGCTCCGTATAGGCTACGCCGATCACGCCAACGACCCGCCCTTCACGCAGCAAAGGGACATTGAGCGTGGCCTGGACCGATGCGAAGCGGGAATCCTTCACTCGCAGCGGCGAATTCGGGTAATCGTTGTCAACCATTGGTTCGCCAGTCAGCCAGACATTGCCGCTGATACTTTCGCCCCGCCGCATGCAAAAGCCGACCGCCTCCCGGTAAAAACCCGCTCCCACCCGCAATTCCAGGACATCCTTTTCCTCATTATGCAGATACAAAAAACCGTTCTGGGCATCCACCAATTCGGCGGCCCGCTGCACGATCGTTTCCAAGACTTCTTCGAGGTTCAGGCGGTTCAGCACGCCCAATGACACTTCGTGGAGCGAGTTCAGATAGTCGTTCTCCTGATTCAGCCGGCGGCTCATCTGCCGCCAGCGTCGTGCCAACAGAATCGCGCCGATCGCTCCCACCCCCATGATCAGGGCCAGCGCCACCCCGGCCATCGCCCACGTCTTGTCGATCACATAGGTCGACGCCGGCCGGTTGATCACCGTAGAATCCGGCGGCAGCTGGTTTTCGCGCAGATGGAATTTCTGCAGCTGGTTAAAATCAAACATGTACCGGTTGGGGCTGCGCCGCACGATGGGGATCCGCGCCGGATCTTCCCCCTGCAAAATCCGCGCAGCGATGGCGCCGGCGGCTTGCCCATGCGTCAGGCCACTGACGACCTTGCCGCCGATCATGCCCTGCCCGAGCAAAAACTCCCACATCCCATAAATCGGGACCGGTCCGGCGCCGGCCAACACCGCCGTAGTTTCTTCAAATGAAACAAACTCGTTTTTCCGGTTGCGCAAGGCGGAGACGATCAACACCATCTCTTCCGGCCCGAAACGCCGCACGATCTCTACCGCGTCTTCCACTTTTTCACTATGATAAAAATGAAAAGCGACCCAATCGGAGAACTTCGGCGCCACCGCCAACAGATCCCGCTGAATCGCAAAATAGGACAAAGAGTTGTCGCCAAACACATGGACATTCTTGATCCGAGGATTGAGCTTCACGGCAACGGACAACGTTTCATCGAAATCCAGCGTTTCCACGACTCCGGTAATGTCCGCTGTTCCCCTCAGCATGGAATCCTGAAAATCGTTGATGCCGCAAAACACCAGCGGTACGCCGGGAAACAACCGATCCCGGTATTGCAGCATAAACGCCAGCGCATTGTTGTCGGAAACCATCAACACATCGAACCGGCGCCCGCGGAATTTCGCCGCGTATAAGTCGGCCAACATCGCATTGTACGCTTTGGACTCGAACCGCCGCGCATCCATGAACTCCGTATGAAAATTCGCCTTCAGGCCGGCCGCGCCGATGGACGCCTCGATCCCCTTCTGCAGCTGTTGTACCCAGGAAAATTCATAATGATAGGAATGCAAAACCAAAATCTCCGCCGGCCGACTGTCTGCCGCAGCAGCATCAGCCAACGGCATGAACAGCAGAAACGTTAGCGCGCAAAAAATCAGCCCGCCGACGATCCGCTTCACTTTCCCGCTTCCCCCGCATCGGCCAGGGCGGCCGCGCGGCCCGCCACAAAGCCCGTGGAAAAAGCCGCCTGCAAGTTAAACCCTCCCGTGTAGCCGTCCACATCCAGAATCTCGCCGGCGAAATACAACCCGCCCACCAACCGGGACTCCATGGTTTTCGGCTGGATTTCCTTCACTTCCACTCCGCCGGCAGTCACCACCGCTTCGGCTACCGGCCGGGTTCCCCGGATCGTAAAGGGCAGATTTTGCAGCAACTCCACCAGTTGCCGCCGTTCCTCGCGGGTGATCTGATGCACGGCTTTTTCGGGAGCGATCCCGCTCAGCCGGATGATGACCGGAATCAGTTTGGCCGGCAGCAAATCGCCTAACGAATTTTTGAACTGTTTGCGGGCAAATGCCCCAAAATCGCGTTGCAACCGTTTGTCGAGCGTTTCCGGCGTCAGTGCCGGCTTCAGGTTCACGGCCACGACGATCTCCGGCCGCGGCGTCTGCTTCAACGCCCGGGAGGCCGCCTGGCTCAGACTGAGGATGATCGGTCCCGACAAGCCAAAGTGGGTAAACATCATCTCGCCGAAATCGCTGTCGGCCTTGCGTCCGTTGATCCGCACCACCGCCGACACATTTTTCAGCGACAGCCCCTGCAACTCAGCGATCCAGCTTTCCACTACTTCCAGCGGCACCAGCGCCGGCGCCAGCGGCGTCACCGTATGCCCCAGCTCCTTTGCCATCCGATAGCCGTCGCCCGTCGAGCCCGTTCCCGGATAGGACAGGCCGCCGGTAGAGAGGATCACGGCATCCGCCGGCAGGGTTTCCGTCCCCGCGAGCACGCCGCGGACGCGACCGTCGTCCACCTGGATCGACCGGACCGTGCGCCCGGTCAGAATCCGCACTCCCGCCCGCCGCGCCGCCTTCACCAGCGCATCTACGATATCGACGGCCTTGTCGGACACAGGGAACAGACGCCCGCCCCGCTCCACTTTCGAGGGCACGCCGCGCGCCGCAAAGAAATCGATCAGGTCCTGGTTGTCGAAGGCCCGCAACGCGCTATACAGAAACGCGCCATTGTTGGGAAAAAACTTGGGAAAATCAGCGAGTTCACACCGATTGGTAAAATTGCAGCGGCCCTTGCCGGTGATCAATATTTTTCGCCCCGGCGCCGGCATCTTTTCCAGCACCAGCACCTCGCCGCCGTTTTCAGCGGCGCTGATGCCCGCCATCAGTCCGGCCGCGCCGCCGCCAATGACCACAATCCGTTTCATCAATCGCCAAACCTCGTTTCAACCTGCATTTTGGGTCCACCGCCGGGGATCCATCCGACTAAACAATTGAATCAAAAATGGATCGAACTGCGACCCGGCGCAGCGTTGCAACTCCCGCATCGCTTCCTCATGACTCATGGCCGGCCGGTAAGGACGATCACTCGTCATCGAGTCGTAGGCGTCCGCAATCGCCAAAATCCGACATTCCATCGGGATATCATCGCCCGCGATCCCTAGCGGGTAGCCGTGGCCGTCCCACCATTCCTGATGCTTCAGGATCCATTCGGCGACCGGCCGGATCTCCGCGACCGACAGGGCGATCCGGTGGCCGATTTCGCTGTGCCGCTGGATCTCCCGTTTTTCCGCAACGCTTAGCGGTCCTTTTTTAAACAGGATTTTGTCCGGTATCCCCACCTTGCCCAGATCGTGATATTCCGCCAACAGACGGATATTTTCGATCCGATCGGCGGAAAAACCGGCCGCTTCCGCCAACCGCACGCACATTTCCTTCACCCGGAGAGTGTGCCCATCGGCGACATGATCCCGTTTTTCCAGCAACCGCACCACCGTCTGGATGATCGTCGCCCGGATCTCCGGACCCCGCCGGCTCTTTTCCCGGTACATGTTGCTGTCCGCCTCCCGGAACAGGCGGGTCAGATTCACTTGGCCGTCCTGACTGATCGACATGCCAATCGACATGCTCAACAGAAACTCATCGGTGCGCGTGTTGGCCTCTGCAATGGAAGCCTGTAGCCGGGCGATCGCCTTTTCCACCGTTTCCCGGGCAACATGCGGCAACAAAACGACGAATTCATCGCCGCCGATCCGGGCCACCACATCCCCGGCGCGGAACGTTCGGGACAGCAGTTCGGCCGCCTTCTTGATCAGCTTGTCGCCAAGCAGATGTCCGAAACTGTCATTATACAACTTCAGACCGTCCACATCGCAGACGATCACGGCGATCGGCGCATACCGGCCATCATTCAGCCGGCGCAGTTCCTCCTGGAAATACGCCCGGTTGTACAGACCGGTCAACGAGTCCCGCATACTATAGTAAATCAGCTTTTCTTCCATCTGCTTGCGGTCGGCGATATCCGTGGATGAGCCCACCATCCGGACCGGCTTCCCCTGCTCGTTCCAATGCGCCTGCCCCCGATCCTGCACCCACTTGTACAGCCCGTCCTTGCACAGACGGCGGCACTCCACCTCGTAATAAGGCGACAAGCCTTCCAAATGGTCGGCCAGGCGCTGCCGCACCGCCGCCAGATCCTCGGCATGCACGGCGCTCACCCAATCCTCGCGGGTTTTCGGCCCTTCCCCCGGGCTGTAGCCGAACATCTCACGCCAACGATCCGACAAAAATACTTCGTCGGTTACAAAATCCAAATCCCAGATGCCGTCCTTGTTCCCCTGCAGCGCCAGTTGCCAACGCTCTTCCTTTTGCGCCAGAATCGCGTTGGCCTTCTCCATGGAGCGGATCTGCATGTTGATTTTTTCGGCCATCCGGGCAAACGTATAAAACAGCTCGCGCACTTCCAGCGGTCCCGACCGGAAAAGCCGCTCTTCCATCCGCACATCGAAATGCCCTTCCCGGATCGCTTTGGCGGCTTCCGTCAACTGCCGCAGCGGCGCGACGATCCTGCGAAACCCCCAGAAAAACAGCAGCAGCGAGAACAAAACAATGCCGGTCGCTCCCGCTATCGCCACCGGCAACTCGATCGTCGCCGGAAAAGCGCCGGTCCGGGAAGTCTCCCGAAAATAATAACCTGCCAGCAGCAAGGCCGGCAGTACGATCAACAGCAATCCGCCAATAAACAATTGCGACCGCAGGGTCTTCACTTGATCGCCATCCCTGTCCCGTACTCGGATCCATTGAAACAAATCCTGATAGTAACTATTATCCAATCCAGTCCATAAATCCTTCATTTGAAAAATAAAAAAACCTGCGACGCCGGGCCGCAGGTCTCATTTGCTCGAAAGTTGCCGTTTAATGATGTGTGGTCCGCTGCAGAATCATGCACGGGGATTGCGATTCCAGATGAGAATCCAGTATGGCATACTGATCGGTGATTATCATCAAGGACAATCCCTCCCACACCGGAACACCGGTCCGATGCGTGTCAGAGTCGGTTTCTCCGCAGGAGTGCGCATAGACATCGCGCACATTGCTCGCCAGGCATCCCGTCACCAGGATTTCCCCGGCGCCCGCACGGACAGCCTCTTCCAACTGGTTAACGGTATGCACCACAAACATGGTCAGCACTCCTTCCCCCGTCAGGCGATCTTCTTTTGTGTTTTTGTAGTAGTGTTATTATATCGCAATCATCCCGGGTCTGTCCAGTTTAGTAAATCGGTTGTGCAAAAATTTTCTCCTGGAAATACACAAATGTCAGCGATTATAGGCTGTCGAGAAGGGCCCATATGCAAGAAACGGCGAGGTTTGCGCCGCGTCGCGTACTATTCGGTACGCAAGCAAGCAAATGGAGTCGTGACGCAGCAGATGAGCCCTTATCGGCAACCCGTCATAAAAAAAGTCCGGACCGTAAGTCCGGACAGTAGTTCCATTAGTTCCGCAATGTTGTGCCGCGACTTAGCCGCGGCTGGAAGTGAAGCAATCCCGGCACAGGATCGGACGGTCGTTGCGCGGTTTGAAGGGGACTTGCGTCTCCGCTCCGCACTGTGCGCATACAGCATCGTACATTTCACGGGGGCCCGACGCCGCTCCGCCATCCCGGCTGCGTTTCCGTACATCCCGGCAATCCTTGCAACGGACCGGCTCATTCTCGAAGCCTTTTTCCGCATAGAATTGTTGTTCGCCGGAAGTGAATACGAAATCCTTGCCACAGTCCTTGCACTTGAGTGTTTTGTCCTCGAACGCCATTAACCCAATCCCCTCACCTTGTTTGAAATTAAAGGACCCTGCTTAGCCGACCTGGTCTTTGACCCCACACTCGCCTGCTGGAAGGTTTGCTACCCGGCTATCGCCTCTCACTACTACTTCTCTCGGACCGAAATCCGGCAGGACTTATTTCTAAGCCGCACCATGCTCAAGGCCTCTTTGGACCCCTTACGTGGATCGTTTCGCCTGCGACTGGCATCGATTTTCAACCACGGACCTAAGCAGAAGGTTCTTTATGACACAATTATAATCAGCTCTTCCAGAAAAAGCAAGGCGATCGGCGAAAAAGTGTGAAAATTTTATCCTTTATACAGCAAGGTCAATCTGCTGAATCACGCCGGCCCCGCCGTTTTCGCGCAGGAACATACCGCTGCTGCGCACCTGCCCCTGCTGGGTGTTGGCCGCATCCTTTACGGCGAACTCCGTGGACACGTTGCCGAGATATATCGCGCCGACGCCAGCCTGGCCGAGCGCCACCAGCTGGTCCTGCCCGCTTTCGCTCTTCATCCAGATCCGCAGTTTGGCGAACACGGCGTCGTTCTCGTCGATCCATTGGTTGCCGTCCGTGTCGAACTCCGCGAGATCCTTGAACCCGTTGCCGCTTTCCGTCCCGAACAACTCGCCACCGTCATTGATCGTTCCGTCGCCGTTCCGGTCGAGAGCCAAAAAGCCGCTGCCCTGCCCCGCGAAGGAAATCTGGTCGGCATCGCCGTCCGCATCGATATCGAAGCTGTATTTCTGTGCCGTCAGATCGCCCGCCACACCCGACAGGTTGATGACCAGCGGGTCTGTCATCGCCGCTCCCGCCCGGATACTCAGGCTCTGGTTGGACATGAACTGGCGGCTCATCGACACATCCATGGAAAAATTGATCTCGCGGCCATCCGCCGTCCGGACCACGCCGCCCGCCTGCAGCGTCGTCTGCTCCTGCTCGAACCGCGTCGCCCGCAAATCATACGACATTCCCCAGCCACCGCCGGAGACCGTCGTCACCTGTCCGCCTGTCGCCTGTTGTCCGCCCGAAGTTTGTCCGGCTGCGCCCGCGCCAGCACCTGCACCTGAACTCATTGTCGGCGCCTGCCGCTGGGCCCACCGGGACGGGTCGAACACCCGCAGTTTGACTTTCTTGCCAGTCAACATCTCCAGCATTTTCTCGATCAACAGGATCTTTTGTTTGTCCCGGTCGCTCAGCGCGGAAGCATCCACTCCACTGGAAGAACTCACGCCGGAAGAAGTCCGGGTCTGACTCGACCAAAGATTCTGGGCCTGTTCGGAAATACTGACTTTGTCCTGTTGGACCTCGATCGTCAGAGTACGGCCGTTTTGTTGCAAGCGCAACGTCTCCTGCCGCGATTCCTGCTCGATCAGGCTATGCTGACTGGACAGATTCACCTGCGAATCCGCAATCTTCATCCTATTTCCCTCCCTGGTTTTTAGTCCGGAGTAATCCATCACCCCGGAATCATTCCTCTCAGGTTCCCCGATTCAAAATCACGCCCGGCGATACCGCCGAATACGCGTCATACGCCTGGGCGACCTGCTGCCGTTGTTGATTCTGGTTACGCACCAGGCGAATCTGCCGGGCAATCGTCTGCTCTTCCCGCAGCAGTTCCCCCAACAACTTCCGGCCGCTCGGCGAATCCACGAACCCGCGATCGGCCATCGCATCGATCCGCTGTTGCAGACTGGCCCGCTGATCCAACAGATTCATCACCATATCCCAACTCTGCCGGCCGGCGAACTTCGCCAGTTCATGCGTCAAAAACGCGTAATCCTGCCACAATGCTTCCGCAGCCGTCGCCGTCATTCTACTTTCCCACCGCTTCCGGCACCCGCACCGACTTCATGGCCGCATGCCAGGAATCCCGCAGCTCCGTCAGCAGTCCCCGCGCCTCCACCAGCATTTCACGATCCTTCTTCATGTTGCCCTGAACCAGGCGGTAATGAATGTATTCGTAGAGAGCCGCCCAATTCTGGGAGATCTCGTACTGCATGTCCAGCGTAGCCATGAATTCCCGCACGATGTTCTGCGCCTTGATATTGGCGTTGTGGGACTTGGGCATATCGCCGCCTTCCAGCGCCAAGATGCTCTCGTTGACAAAGCGGATCGCCCCGTTGTACAGCATGAGCGTGAGCTCCGCCGGCGATGCCGTCATGATCTGTTGCCGTTTATAAGCCATGGCCGATTGTGCGGTGTTCATGAAATATCCCCCTTAATCTCCCTTGTTCACCGAATCCCCTTTAGCAACAGCCGATCAGCTGCTACTCGTGCCAAATGTCGAAGACAACCAGGAACTCTGGCTGGCCAACTTGGTCAGGGCCGTCTCCATCGCGCTGAACTGACTGTAGTATCTATCTTCCATATCCTCGAGGCGTTCGTTCAGTGCCTTCATATCTTTGGTATACTGTGTAATCTGCTTGGCCAGCACGCTCTTGGTATCATCCTTCACGCCGGCCGAAACGCCGCCCTCCGACACAATCTTGTCCATCGCCGTCTTCAGCGTGTCATACATCCGGACCGCGATGCCGTCCTGACTGTCCGCAGCTCCGTCCGTGCCGAACAGTTTGTTCGCTGCGTTCGGATCGGCGGTCAACGCTGAGCGCAGCTTGGTTTCATCGACATACAGCTTGCCGCCCTCGGTATAGCTGCCGGTCGTGATCCCCATCGACGCCGCACTGTTGTATTTGCCGCTGAGGCCCGACACCGGCGTGGACACATCGCCGCGAATGCTATCGACCAAAGACCGCAGGGTCGGATCATTATAGAGCATGCCGCTCTTAGCCTTCTCATCCCACTGTTTTGCTTCCGTTTCCGACAGTTCGGCCCGCTGCGCGGTCGTCAACGGCGCATAGTCGGTGTAGCGGGTTTCCTTCACCGCCTTGTTGACCGTCTCCAGCATCTTGTTATAGGACTCGACAAAAGCCTTCACATTCTCGATCGTCTTGTCGATGTCAGCGGCCACCCCGACCGTGATCGGGCTGCCGATGTTCGTCGACTTCAGTTTGTAGTTCACGCCGGAGATAGTGAAACTATTGGACTGCTGCTCCAGCGCCACCCCGTCCAGCTTAAAAGTGGCATTCTTGCCGCTGAACGAAATAGGCGCACCCGGTGCGGAATCTATGATTTTCAGATTATCCTTCAGGAAATTCAGGCCGTTCGCACTGCTGCCGGTAAAGTCGATCCCCGAATCCGCGCCGGTGTCGGTGGTGGAAATAAAGAATCGATCCAACGTCGCGTCGTAGTTTGCCGTCACGCCGGCGCCGGAATCGTTGATGTCCTGCACCAGATCGTAGATGCTGTCCGTGCTGTTCACCGTGATCGTTGCACTGTTGGAGCCGTTGGCGATCTTGATGTCGAACGAACCGCTGATCCCGAACTGACTGGCCAGCGTCGTCTTGCTCGCGCCGGTGGTGATGGAACCGCTGCTGGTCCGCTTCACACCTTCGGCCAGCTGCGTGACTTCCAGCTCATGGCTGACATTCGCCGCGTCGGCATTAGCTGTCACCGTGGCGATGGACTCATTAGCCGAAGACGCGGTTTTCGGCGCCAGCGTCGCCTGCAGCTTGTTGTTGAACACCGTCGTCCGGAAATCGCTGATCGTGTTGTACATCGTGTTGTAGCTGGCCTTTTTCCACTCCGCCAGCGTCTTTTTTTGAAACATCTTATCGTACGGCACTCGTTTGGCCGCCATCAGATCCTTGACCGCCTGGTCGACATCCATGCCGGATACGCCAAGCCCCGTCACTCGAGTCGTTGAAGACATTGCAATCCCTCCCCTTTATGCCGCTCAGGCCTTTTTGTCCAGCAACGCGCCGACATAGTCGCGGATCGCGCCGATCGTGTCGAGCAGTTCTTCCGGCGGAAACTCCTTTAGCACGTCATGCGTCTTCGTATCCACGACCTTGACCATCATCCGGCCGGACTTTTCGTGGATGGAAAACTCGATGTCCGTGTTCAGGGACTGCATGAAATCGCTGAGATCCGAAGCAACCGTCTGCAGGTCCTCTTTGGTCAGCGACACCTGCGACGCAGTCGTCTGTTCCTCTTCCGTTTCCGTGCCGTTCGATTTTGCCACGCTGGACAACTTGGGGGCCACCGACTTCCTCACAGTCTCCGGCGTGCTTTTCACAGAAAAGCCGCCTTGCTTCACCGGGCTGGCATAACCATTTGCGCCGACATCCTGCGGCAGTTTGAGATTCACGTCCATGTAAATCACCTCGATATAAATTTTGGCTCCCCGGAAAATATGATAGCTCTCATGTATTGTATCGGCATAACGCCGCAAAATCTTTAGGAATTTATGGAGATTCCCGAAAAAAATTGTGGAGCGCGGTTTTGTACAATATGTACAAAATGTACAATTCGTGTTATTATGAAGTCAAATCCAGAAAGTGAGGGTTGAACATGAACGCGGAACTCATCGGCAAACAAAACTTCTCTACAGCCCGGAACAATTTCAAAACTGTTTTTGACACCGTGGCGATTCAGCAGCGGCCTCTGATCGTTCACCGCCACCGTGACGAAGTATTCCTGATATCCCGCCGATTGCAAAAGGAACTTCTGGCCGGAATCGGCCTGTCCGGCGAAGTACTCCCGGAAGAAAACGGGTCAGTGACTATCGCTGTCGATGCCCTGGAAATCGCGGTCAACGGCGACAACCGTGAAGAAGCGGTGCAGGAGCTGCTGGCCGAGTTGAAACGCTATGCCGCGGATTATATGGAACGGATCCAACTGTTCGTCAACGCACCGAATCGCCGAGCCCACCTCCCCTTCGTACTACGGATCATTCTGGCCGATAACGACGACGAAATCCTGCAAATGGTGAACTGGACCGATGCCGCCGCTGTTTAGGGATCTCAAAAAATATTGCGAAAATAACGGCTGGACCCTGGTGCGAAAAACCGATCATTATTTTTTCGAAAAAATGCTGGCCGACGGAACCTTGCTGCGAACCAAGGTGAGCCACAGTCTGGGCAAAGAAATTCCCAGACACCTGTGGGAACGAATCGTCAAGCATCAACTGAAAACAACGGAAAAAGACTTTTGGGAGAAGTTGTAGATTTAACGCAGCCGACAAAAAAGGCCGCGATCATCGCAGCCTTAAAAGTCCAGCTCGGGTTATAAAGATGTCATTCACTAATACTACTTATATATCTCCCGCCGATGCCCGATCGGTGAAAACTCAATTCGCCAGGCCAAGGGCTCGCCTCGCTTCCTCATGCGAAAGCGTTTTGCCGTCTCCCAGATTTCGCAAGGCGGCTTCCGCCAGCATGATATCCTCCTGATCTTCCATATAGCGGATCAATGCCTCCCGAACCAAGGCGCTTTTATTGCGTCCCTGCCGCCGCGCCAATGCCGCGATCCGTCGCTCCAGTTCCGCTTCCAGCCGCAACGCCAACATCCATCTCGCCTCCCAGCATCTTGTATAACATAGTATAACACAAATTAGAAAAAACAAGTCGTCTTTTCTTCATTTCACTTGTGATTTTCACAATATGATTTATACTTATAATCAACACTGCAATTATCAGGGAGGGCTGCTCATGCCTGCCGCCAACATCAAAAATGTCACTTTTGCTCTGCCGGTCACGATGATGGATGAAATCCGCCAGTTAGCCAAAAAGCAGCGCCAATCGTCCATCAACAGCCTCGTCCGAGAGGCTCTCGAACACTATCTGGAAGAAAAGCGCCGGGAAGAAATCCGGCAGGACATGCTGGAAGCCAGCCGCGACCCCTTGTTCCTGGCGGATGTGAAAAACTGCGCCGCCGCATTCCGGCATACGGATCGCGAAGGATTACCCGAATGGTGACCGAGCGTTGGAAAATCTATTGGGCGAATCTCGACCCGGTCCAGGGATCCGAACAAGCTGGCCGGCGACCGGTTCTCGTCATCTCCGCCGATGAGGTCAATGTCCTGCACCAAGTCACCATCCTGCCTTTCACCAGCGTCAAGGACGCCGGACGCAAAATTCGTTGCAATGAGGTCGCGTTCAGTTCGATGGAAACCGGCCTGGGCAAAGACTCGATTCTGCTGGCGCATCAAATCCGCACTGTCGATAGAAGCCGTCTGGAAAGCGTAGCCGGCAAAATCACCGATCCAACAAAAAAGGCCGCGATCATCGCAGCCCTTAAAGTCCAGCTCGGATTATAATATTTAAAAAAGTCCATTTT
>CAZRQI010000043.1:0-13405 GCA_964602025.1 uncultured Veillonellaceae bacterium | reverse complement strand
TTACTATGTGTCGCAAAAACTGTTCTAGCTCCAACCAACTCCCCTAATTTTCTTACGACAAGGCCCTGCTTGGAACTCCCCAAGCAGGGCCTTGTTATTTCCATTCTATTCTTGCTTCTTATCTCTCCCGGAACTCCCGCCACATTTCACGAATGGCCAGTTGTGCTCCCCGCAGGAAATTGATCTTCCAAAAACCGCTGATCTGCGCCTCGAGTTCCCGTTTGTCACATACCGTGGAGATGTTGGCGCTGTCGACTTGCGATTTGATGGCTTGCAACAGCTCGTTTCGCAAATTTTCATCCGGCTCCGCCATAATTTCGTCAATCCGGGTCATCAGCCGCATCGCCCGGCGGATGCGTTCCTCGGTCGCCGCCGCCTGCTGCTGGCCGATCAGGCCATATTTGACTTTCAGTTGATTAAACCGAATGCCGGCCTCATATGTGGAAGTCGCAATTTCATCCCGGGTCATCCAGCGAGTTTCATAGTTCAGCACATGCTTCCAGCTGGGTTGGACCAATGCCTGCCGATGCTCTTCCAGCGTTCGGCGCAGCAACTTGTAACCGTATTTTTCCGGATGATTGAACACTTCGCTGCCCGGATCGAGAAATGGTGCAAAAGGAGAAATAAAAGGAAACAGGCGAGGCTGACCGCCTGTATTGAAACGCTCCATCAGCCGACCGCAATATTCCACGGTTTCCATGACCGATTCGTACGTCTGTTCCGGCAACCCGATCATAAAGAAAAGATCAAATCGTTTGCACCCGGCTTCGAGCGCTCCGGCGATGGTTTCTTCCAGTTCGGCATTCGTGTAGGTTCGGCCAAAAGCCGAACGGACCTTCTCATCGTGGGATTCCGGCGACATCTGCAGAATAAAGTCTGGCGCCGCCGCGCCCAGCTTGCTAAAAAACGACCGTGGAGCCGGAGTCAGCACTTCCAGAATCAGTTGTTTTGTCGCACCTTTGACCAAAGAAAGAAATTTATCCGCATAGTCGGGCCCGCCGTACCGGATGTCGCCCAGCACGAAAACAGGGCCCTTGCTCCAGCGGGACATGCTCCAGATATCCTCCGCCAAGTCTTCCGGTCGGCGATACGCCGGTCCTTCCCGCAGGCACATCGTATTCATGGCCATCGCCGAGCCGCCGCAAGTCCGGCAGCGGCAGGAGCAACCGCGACAGCTCAAGGCCGCCATGATCGGATAACGCAGCCAATCGACGAACGGCAAAGAACCAACGAGGTCGCGGCTCCGGATTACGGACCGAACGACCTGGGAGTAGTCGAGACGGACATGATCCAGCGTCTTCGGCACATAGGTCAATGGATTCACCCGAACCTGTCCCATCTCATCTTTCCAGGTCAAATTAGGAATCGCGGCGAGTTCGGGAACGGGTTCTCCCTTGCCGGCAATGTTTCGCATCAGCATCAACATCGGTTCTTCCGTGGAATCGCCGCGCAGCACAAAATCCGTTTCCGGTCGCGCCGCCAACTCTTCGTGAAAGAATGTGGACGAAAACCCGCCGAACATCAGCGGAATGGCCGGGTGAAGTTTCTTCAGCAATGCGCCGATGGCTAAGGCGCCATGGGCATGCGGCAACCAGTGCAAATCAATGCCAAACGCCTTCGGCTGAAGTTTGGCCAGAAATTTTTCCGCATCAAAATCCCTGTCCCGCATCATAAGAACCGCAAGATTTACGATTCTCACCCGAAACCCATTGCGTTCCAGATATTCCGCCAGCGTGGTAAAGCCAATCGGGTACATCTCGAATACCGGCGTAGACGGGACCAGATCGCTGACCGGTCCGTACAGGATGGACTCTTTGCGAAAGTCGTACACGCTTGGTGCGTGGATCAAAATCAAATCTTCTTGTTTCATATCGTCTCCACTCTGTTATTTTCCCAGCGCCCGAAACCCGTAATCCAACAACAGGGCCGAATCCCGAAAAACCGTATCGCCGCCGTTCAGCACCACGGCAATCAGCAGGACATCACCGCGCCGCGCCGAGGATACGAGACAACGGCCCGCCGCGTTGGTTGTCCCGGTTTTGACGCCATTCGCCCCCTGATAGGTCATCAACAGGCGGTTGGTGTTCACCAAGGACGCCCCCTTGGCCCGATTTAGAAAATTCGCGGTATGATAAGGCGTGGAAACAAAGTCTTCAAAGCCGGGAGTTCGGAACCCTTCCGCCGTGATCAGGGCCAAGTCGTATGCGGTCGTAAAATGATTGACTGGATCGGGCAATCCGTGAGGATTGGAAAAATGGGTCCGCAAGGCGCCGATCCGTTCCGCTTCTTCGTTCATCCAGCCGATGAATTTCTTGTAGGAGCCGCCGCCGACATGTTCAGCCACGGCATGCGCCGCGTCATTGCCCGAAACCAGCATCAACCCAAACAAAAGTTCCCGCAGGGAAAGACGATCCAGTCGCTGCAAATCCATGCTGGACCCTTCAACATTGGCGGCGGCGGGACTCACAACGACCGTATCATTCAAGTTCCCATGCTTCAACGCGGTAATCAGGGTCATGATCTTGGTTGTACTGGCCGGATACATGATTTTGTGGCCGTCTTTATCAAACAGAACCTGTTTCGTTCCTGCAACCATCAGAAAAGCTGTTTCGCTTTTTATCGCCGGTTTGGGAACATTCGCTGATACCGGTAATGGCTTGGTCGGTACGACCACCGGCGCTTTTACGGCAACCGGCGTTTGCACAGACTTATTGTCGACCGTCGCCGGCGCTGCGGCCGTTGGAACATGAAAAATACCAAAGCCCAGCCAACCTGCCAAAAAAAGCAAAACCACCCAATGCGTACGAATTTTAATCACCAACACTCCCATTCTTGCCATGAAAGCAAACAGAAGGAGGTCTGTCACAACCCCCTTCTGCTTGCAAAAATTCAGTCCTCGCGGGTCACATCAACACAGTTCAGTTATAGGTCTTCTTTTCCTTTTTTACTTTTGTATCGCTGGGTTTCTTCTTGTCACTTTTTTTCGATGCCTGCTCCTTGTTTGCCACTGTTGATCATCCTCCTTGGCTCATGGGCCTATTGTGCAGAAGCATTTTTTATTATTATACTACATTTTTGCTACGTTATATTTTATTTGACGCCAATCAAAAAAATCCTACTGCCCAAAACAAAAATTAGCAGAGGAAAAATTCGTCACCGGGTCGAATTGTACTTTAACAAAAATAAAGCCCCCCACACCAGATCAACGGCAGGAGTGATTATTTTGGCTTCAAAAAAAATTGCCGCTCTCGCGGCTATTCTGCTTCTTATCCTCTGCATCGCCTTAGTATCCGGCTGCGGCGGAAAATCCGGCCCCAAATATCTGCGCTATTCGGTGGGAACGGAGCCGGAAACACTTGACCCTCGCAAATCCACCGGCATCCCGGAAGCTACTGTCGAAGCGCAATTATTTGAAGGCTTGACCTCTCTGGACGCAAAAAACAACCCGGTGCCGGCCATGGCGGAAAAATGGGAAATCAGCCCGGACGGCCTTAAATACAAATTCTTTTTGCGGCAAGGCATCAAATGGTCCAATGGCGATCCCGTGACCGCCTATGATTTCGAATATGCCTGGAAAACCGCTCTTTCACCGGAGCTGGGCAGCAAATACGCCTATCAGCTATTTTATGTCAAAAACGGCGAAGCGTACAATCAGGGCTTGACCACCGCCGACAAAGTCGGCGTCAAGGCCTTGGATGACCGGACGCTGGAAGTTTTCCTGGAAAAACCGACCGCATACTTTTTGTCACTTACCGCCTTTCATACCTTGTACCCGGTTCCCCGCCGGATCGTCGAGGCCAATCCCAAATGGGCCGCCGACCCCAAGACACTGGTTGGCAATGGCCCGTTCAAGATCAGCGCCTGGATCCACAATTCCCGGATCGAACTGCTCAAAAACGAACATTATTGGGATGTCGCCAAAGTAAAAATGCCGAAGCTCGACTTCATTCTCACCGAATCGGGCAGTACGGAAATTGCCATGTTTGATAATAACCAGATTGATATGGGGGATAATGCGCCGCCGGCCGAATACCCGCGTCTAAAAAAAGAGGGGCGGTTGCAGATTTCACCCTATTTGGGAACCTATTTCTTCGCCTTCAATGTCACCAAAGCCCCGCTTGACAACGTCAAGGTGCGCCAAGCCCTGTCGCTGGCGATCGACCGCCAGGCCATCATAAACAATGTGACCAAGGGCGAGCAAAAGCCGGCGTTAGCCTGGGTGCCGCCGGGAATGGCCGATGCCAAGCCAACCGAGGATTTTCGGGCGGTCGGCGGCGACTTTTTGAAAGACCGCGACATCGATGCGGCGAAAAAACTGTTGGCGGAAGCCGGATATCCGGAAGGAAAGGGACTGCCGCCGATTGAATTGATCTACAACACAAATGATGTGCACAAGGCCATTGCCGAAGCGGTGCAGGAAATGTGGCGCAAAAACCTGGGTGTCAATGTTTCGCTGACGAATCAGGAATGGAAAGTTTTCATCAACACGCGCAGCAAAGGCGGCTATCAGATCGCCCGTCATGGCTGGATCGGCGATTATGCCGACCCGATGACGTTTATCGATATGTTCGATTCCACCAGCGGCAACAATGATTCGCAATATAAAAACCCGCAATATGACAACTTCGTCCGTTTGGCAAAATCGACCATCAATCAGGACATACGGATGAAAGCCATGCACGAGGCGGAAAAACTCCTGCTGTCAGATGCGGTCATTGCGCCGGTTTATTTTTACACCCGGGTTTCCATGGTGAAGCCCAATGTGAAAGGCTACCAACGTTCCGTGCTTGGTCATGTATATTTTAAGGAGGCCTATGTGGAGTGATTTCTCGTGGTTAAATTAATCTTGGGCCGGATCTTTTCGATGATCCTTGTCCTGTGGGTGATCGTTACCGCCACATTCGTACTGATGCACGCAATTCCCGGCGGCCCGTTCACCGCGGAAAAAGCGTTGCCGGAAGCGGTGCTCAAAAACATTGAGGCACGCTATCACCTGAATGACCCCTTACCGAAACAGTACGCGGATTATCTGGGAAATCTATTGCGCGGCGATTTGGGACCTTCATTCAAGTATGAATCCCGAACCGTCAACGAAATCATTGCCGAAAGCTTCCCCGTATCGGCGGAACTGGGCGCAGCGGCGGTGGCGCTCTCCGTGATTGTCGGCATCCCGGCGGGAATGGCTGGCGCTTTGTATCAAAACCGCTGGCCGGATCATCTGGTCATGCTGTTCGCCACCATCGGCATTTCGGTTCCCAGTTTTATTTTGGCTACGGTTCTTATTTATACTTTTGCACTCTGGCTCAAACTTTTGCCTGCCGCCATGTGGGGCGGCCCCGAATTCATCATCCTGCCGGCGTTGGCGCTTGCCGGCATGCCTACCGCGTTTGTCGCCCGCCTGACCCGTTCCAGCATGCTGGAAATCCTGGCCCAGGATTATATCCGCACAGCCCGGGCCAAAGGATTGTCCGCCTTTACAATCTTGTGGCGCCATGCGCTGAAA
Organism: uncultured Veillonellaceae bacterium; assembly: GCA_964602025.1. Lineage (GTDB taxonomy): Bacteria > Bacillota > Negativicutes > UBA1444 > UBA1444 > UBA1444. The sequence continues at coordinate 7,902 of CAZRQI010000043.1, read as the reverse complement.
AACGCCCTGCTGCCGGTGGTTACCTACCTCGGGCCCATGATTGCCGCCATTTTTACAGGCAGTTTCGTCATCGAATCCATTTTTGCCATCCCCGGCCTGGGCCGACATTTTGTCACCAGCATTTACAACCGCGACTATACGGTCATTTTGGGAATCACCGTGTTTTACAGCGCACTGCTGGTCTTCATGAACTTTCTGGTGGATCTGACCTATGTCTGGCTGGATCCCCGGATCAAACTCGGCGGGGAGGAGAATCGCTGATGGACTTCTCACCGCTGAAAGCCCGGGATGCCGTCGTCGCCAAAGCAATCCGGCCGCATATCGGGTTTCGCCAGGATGCCTGGCTTCGTCTGAAAAAAAACCGCGCGGCCATGGCCGGTTTGGGAATTATCGTCCTGATCAGCCTGTTGGCGATTTTTGGCCCGCTGCTTTCTCCCTATTCTTATTCCGACCAATCCCTGGCCAACGCCAACCAGCCCCCATCTTCCGCCCACTGGCTGGGCACCGACAATCTCGGCCGTGATCTGGCCACCCGGATTTGTTACGGTGCCCGGATATCCCTGTCAATTGGCATTGTCGCCAGCCTGATCAACCTGGGAATCGGCGTTTTTTACGGCGGTATCTCCGGCTATTTCGGCGGCCGTGTTGATAGCATCATGATGCGGCTTGTCGATATTCTCTACGGGATCCCGCTGCTCCTATACGTCATATTGCTGATGGTCGTTTTGAAACCGGGGCTGATGAACGTTTTTTTGGCGCTCGGCCTGGTCTATTGGCTACGGATGGCCCGGATTGTCCGGGCCCAGGTGTTGAGCCTGAAAGAGCTGGAATATATCTTGGCGGCCCGGGTTCTTGGCGCCAGCCATCGCCGCCTGATCTTCGGCCATCTCTTGCCCAACAGCCTCGGCCCGATCATTATTACGCTGACTTTATCCATCCCGGAAGCGATTTTCACGGAAGCTTTTCTCAGTTTTATCGGCCTGGGCGTGTCAGCGCCGATGGCCAGTTGGGGAGTGCTGGCTTCGGAAGGAGTCGTTACCTTGCGCTCTTATCCATTTCAGCTGTTATCGCCGGCCATCGCCATCAGTCTGACGATGCTGGGGTTCAACTTCCTTGGCGACGGGCTGCGTGACGCCCTAGATCCGCGCATGCGCCGCTAATTGCAAAGATTATCCGTAGTTCGATTGGGAAGGACCGATTTTGTTGACAATGTTGTTATCCGTAAAAAATCTTCAGGTCCGATTCCGGACTTATGCCGGTGTCGTGCATGCCCTGCGTGGCGTAGACTTTGAGCTTGCCGCAGGCGATATTGTCGGCATTGTCGGCGAGTCAGGCTGTGGCAAGACGGTAACCGCCAGCGCCGTCATGGGAATCATCCCATCACCGCCCGGCGAAATTGTGGCCGGCGAAGCCTGGTTTGACGGCCAGGATCTGCTGAAACTAACCGAACCGGAGTTGCGGCGCATCCGTGGTAATCTGTTGAGCATGATTTTTCAGGATCCCATGACTTCGCTCAACCCGGTGCTAACAATCGGCACGCAGCTGACGGAGCCGTTTCGCGAGCATCAGTCTATCGCTGTTTCGGAAGCCCGGCGACGCGCGGTTGAATTGCTGACCCTTGTCGGCATCTCCGATCCGGTGTCCCGGCTTGACCAATATCCCCACCAATTGAGCGGCGGCATGCGGCAGCGCGTCATGATCGCCATGGCCCTGGCCTGCAATCCTCGCCTGCTGTTTGCCGACGAACCTACGACCGCGTTGGATGTCACCGTGCAGGCGCAAATTTTAGACCTCCTGAAACAATTGAATCAGAATCTGAACACCACTATTGTATTGATTACGCATGATTTGGGCGTCGTAGCCGGGCTCTGCCGAAAAGTACTGGTTATGTATGCCGGGCAGGTCGTGGAGGCAGCAACGGTCAATGACCTGTTTGCCGCTCCCGGCCATCCCTATACCCTGGGTCTGCTGCATTCCGTGCCGCACCCGGAATCGACCGGCCAACGTCTGTCAACCATCGACGGACAACCGCCGGACCTGATCATCGAACCAACCGGCTGCGCCTTCCTGCCTCGCTGTCCGTTCGCCATGCAGACTTGCCTGGAGGAGCCCCCCCTGTTCGATGTCGGCGATCAGCATCAGGTCCGCTGCTGGCTGTGTCATCCTGACGCGCCAAGAACACCTCGCAGTGCTTTAGCAGAGGGAGGCCAGCCATGACGCGCCCGTTGATCGAGGTTCAAAACCTGGTCAAGAACTTTGTCATCGAACGCAGTTGGACCGGCCGGCCACTAAAGACTGTCCAGGCCGTCAAGGACGTAACATTTTCCATTATGCCCGGCGAAACCCTTGGACTGGTCGGGGAAACCGGTTGCGGCAAATCCACCGTTGGCCGGACGCTGATTGGGCTCTATGAACCTTCCGGCGGCTCTGCCTCCCTGGATGGCGTCGATATTCACGCCGCGCTGCGATCCCAGGGCAATATCGCCTTCCGCCGCCGTTTGCAGATGATATTCCAAGACCCTTACGCTTCTCTGGACCCACGGATGACTGTCGGCGACATTGTCGGCGAACCGCTGGACATCCATCAACTGGCCGCCGGGGACGCCCGCCGGGACCGGATTCAGGAATTGCTGGCCCAGGTCGGCTTGGATCCCGAGCATGCCGGTCGCTATCCCCACGAATTTTCCGGCGGACAACGCCAACGTGTCGGCATCGCCCGTTCACTGGCGGCTGCGCCTGACTTCATCGTATGCGACGAACCGATTTCGGCGCTGGATGTGTCGATTCAAGCCCAGGTCGTCAATCTGTTGCAGGAATTGCAGGAAAAATTGGGCCTCACCTATCTGTTTATCGCCCATGACCTGTCCATGGTCCGCCACATTAGCCATCGAATCGCCGTCATGTACCTCGGCTCCCTCGTCGAAACCGCAACCAGCGCCGACCTGTTTGCAAATCCGCAACATCCCTATTCTCAAGCCCTGCTTTCCGCCATCCCGCTGCCGGATCCGCGCCTGGAAGCTAGCCGTGAACGCATCGTGATGCCGGGCGAGGTGCCCAGCCCGATCAACCCTCCCTCCGGCTGTCGCTTCCGTACCCGTTGCCGTCTGGCGATGCCGGTCTGCGCCGAAATTATGCCTGTACTCACCGATGACGGGGCCGGTCACGCGACAGCCTGTCATCGCATTCATCCCCGATAAAAATGAAGTGGAGGAAAAATCCATGGCTCAACCGTTGACCGCATTGGAACTCAAGCCGCGCATCCTGTATGAAGTCGCCAAAGCCGCCTGGGACGGCGCATTGGCCGAGCGACGCGAGGACATCTGCCGCCTGGTATGTGAAGAGTTCGGCGATCGGGTAACACGCCATCGGGTCGCCAACCAGATTCGCGTTGCCATGGGCCTTTCTCCCCACGAGCTGGACACCGTCGGCGGCGAAAGCGATGCCGACGCCTTGATGGGGTTGATGAACGGGCCGTTCATCGTCAATGATCCGTCGGCCTGTCACCAATGTCCGGAAGCCGGAACCTGCTGTGGGCCGGATTGTCCGCTACAGGCCCTTTCCAAGGAACCCGGCGGCGCCATCGCCATCGATCACTCCAAATGTCTGGGCGAAGGCCATTGCCTGGCGCAATGTTCTTTTGGCGGGCTGGCGGAAAAATCGCAATTCGTCCCGCTCATTTCCCTGCTGCGCGATCAGACGGCGCCGGTGTATGCCTCGGTTGCCCCCGCCTTCACCGGACAATTCGGTCCGGACGTCACGCCTGGTAAATTGCGGTCGGCGCTGCGCCATCTTGGGTTCGCCGAAATGGTGGAAACGGCCCTGTACGCCGACCTGATCACGATGAAGGAAGCCTTCGAGTTTGACGAGCATGTCCAGGCTGCCGGCGATTTTTTGATCACCAGCTGTTGTTGCCCGGTCTGGATCAAACTGATTGAAGGTCGGTTCACGGATCTGGCGGCGCATATTTCACCGTCGGTCTCGCCGATGATTGCCTCCGGTCGCTGTATCAAGGCTGTCGAGCCCGAAGCGAAAGTCATCTTCATCGGACCCTGCATCGCCAAGAAGACGGAAGCGACGCTACCGGACTTGGCGGGCGCCATCGACTTCGTTCTCACTTTTCAGGAATTGGCGGCTATTTTTCAGGCAACCGGCGTAGATCCCGCCACTTTTCCGGATGAAGAAAATCCTGTCGCATCCCGGGCCGGTCGCATTTACGCCCGAGCCGGCGGCGTCAGTCAGGCAGTGGCCGATACCCTGGCCCGCATCTTGCCGAAGCGGGTGGACGATCTTCAAGCGCTAAACGTCCATGGCATCCCCAATTGTCAAAAAGTTTTGGAGCAGGCGGCAACCGGCGTTGTTGACGCCAACTTCATCGAGGGCATGGCCTGCCTCGGCGGCTGTGTGGGCGGGCCGGGACGGATTGTCAACGTTGAAGTATCGACGCCGGCTGTAAACGCCTACGGCGAAAGTTCCCCGGCAATCACCCCGGTGGAAAATCCCCAAGTGTATCAGTTGCTCACACGTCTGGGCCTGGAAATGAACGCCGCCGTCACACAGGGGGAAAGTCCGGCCGCCCGGATTTTATCTCGATGTATACAAAAATCACAAGAATGATGTAAAATAAAGTATATATTTGAAGATAAGGAGGCTTCCCATGAGCAACAATCCTGTTAAAATCATGGAGACAGTCCTGCGGGACGGACATCAATCGCTGGCAGCCACCCGGATGCGTACCTCCGATATGATTGAAATGCTGGAAAAATTGGATGATGTCGGTTACTTTTCCCTCGAAGCCTGGGGCGGCGCTACTTTTGACAGCACTCTCCGTTTTCTGAACGAAGATCCATGGGAGCGTTTGCGCATTATCCGGAAACATGTGACCAAAACCCCGATTCAAATGTTATTGCGTGGCCAGAACATTCTTGGCTACAATCATTACGCCGACGACGTGGTGTCTGAATTTGTCAAGCGGGCCGTCGCTAATGGCGTAGGCGTCGTCCGAATCTTCGATGCCCTGAACGATGTCCGCAACCTGGAAGTATCGATGCGGGTCGCCAAAGAAACCGGTGCGCACGTCCAGGGCGCCTTTGTCTACACGATCAGTCCCTTCCATACCATCGAAACGTTTGTCAAGGTCGCCAAAGACTTGGTTTCGATGGGCGCCGATTCCATCTGCATCAAGGATATGGCCGGACTGCTCGCGCCCTATGTCGCTTATGATCTGGTGAAAGCCTTGAAGGCGGCTGTCAACGTGCCGATCGACATTCATTCCCATTACACCAGCGGCATGGCCGGTATGACCTATCTCAAAGCAATTGAGGCTGGAGTCGATATTATTGACTGCGCACTCTCGCCGTTCGCCATGGGCTCCTCGCAGCCGGCAACGGAAGCGTTGGTTGCCGCTCTGGAAAATACCGAGCGTGACACCGGCATCGCCAAAGAACAACTTTTCCCCATTGCCGATCATTTCCGGGCCGTGAAAAAGAATGTTGCGGAAACTTTCAAATTGAACACCGCCATCGACATTGACACCAAAGTGCTCTCCTTCCAGATTCCCGGCGGCATGCTGTCGAATTTCCTGAATCAGCTCAAGGAAATGGGCATGGCGGAAAAATATGCCGAGCTGCTGGAAGAAATGCCGAAGGTGCGGGCAGACCTCGGCTATCCTCCGCTGGTCACGCCTACGAGCCAAATTGTCGGCTCCATGTCAGCTTTCAATGTCATGCTGGGACGTTACAAAAATGTGCCGCAAGAAGTCAAAGACCTGGCTCGCGGCAAATATGGCCGTACTCCGGCTCCCCTAAACCCGGAAGTCGCCGATCAGATTCTGCAGGGCGCACCGCTTATCACCCATCGGCCGGCCGACGATATCGCGCCGCAAATGGAAAAACTGACCAAGGAACTGGCTGAAAAGGGCTACCCCAATGCTTCGGTGGAGGACGTCCTGAGTTACGCCCTGTTCCCGGATGTCGCCCTGAAGTTCTTCGAAGCCAACCGGAAATAACGAAAACCGCAAAACAGACAAAAGCCGCGAGAAAAATCTCGCGGCTTTACTTTTTTCGCTTCCCGGCAATTTATGCCGGGCGAATGTCCACCTTAACATCATAGAATGTGCTGCCATGGGCGCGGTCGGTGAGTCGTTGCGAAGTCAGTGCGTTGATGGTGCGCTGTCCCGGCGCATCCTGCAGCCAGGATACTCCGTCGGCCACCACCACTCCGCCCGGAACCGTGTCGGTAATTTTAAGCAAAAAGGTCACTTCGCCCCGCTCGTTTGAGACGATGACCCGCTGTCCATCCGTCAGTTTGGCGGCATTGGCGTCCGCCGGATTCATCCGGACCGACATGGGGCCTTTTTTCGCAACCAGTTCCGGCTGCTCATTAAACGAAGAGTTGAGTGTGTAAAGGCTGGGAGCGGTCACCAGATAATAGGCCCCTTCCCCGCCATAGGGAGGGAACCAATCCGGCAACGGCGTTGATTCCGCCGGATTGACGATTTCAATCTTCCCGGATGGGGTCCGGAATCGCATCTTGTAATTCTCCGGCAAGGGCAGCGAAACTTGTTCGCCGGCATTGAGCTTCGACATATCGGCGCCGGCCAGCCATGGGCCCGGTTTGGCTGTCAGTTCATCCAATACTTGCTCTTCGGTCCGTTGGAAAAACGGTTCGTCAAAACCCATGCCCCGGGCCAACAGGCAAAAGGTCTCCCAGTTAGGCTTGGCCTCGCCGATCGGTCGAATACACGCCTTCACCCGCTGGACGCCGTAGTGCCCGTAGGAACGGTAGACATCAGCCTGTTCCGCCGACGAGGTGGCCGGCAGCACGATGTCGGCATACTTCGCCGTGTCCGTCATGAACCGTTCATGAACGACCGTAAACAAATCTTCACGGGATAATCCCTCGATAATCCGGTTCTGATCCGGATACACCGCCGCCGGGTTGGACTGATAGACATAGAGGCTCATGACCGGCGGCTCAACGAGAGTAGTCAGCGCATCGCCCAGTTGATTGATATTGACCCAACGTGTGGGCGCGGCCAAAAAATCCGGCCGACTGATGATCGTCATGTCGAAGGCGGAAGCGGTGCTCAAATCCCCCAACGTGCCGCCGCCCGGTCGGTTCATAGCGCCAACGCAAGCGGGCAGGCAAGTGATCAGTCGGGCGGTCATCGCCCCGTTGCCATACCGATACAAACCGCTGCCCTGGCGGATGAATGGCGCCCGGGCCTTGCCATAGGCATGGGCCAGTTCCGTCAGTGCTTCCACGGGTACGCCCGTGATCGCCGCCACTTTGGCCGGTGAATAACGGGGCAACACTGTGTTTTCAAGTTGGTCGAACCCCTGTGCGTAGGTTTGCAAAAACTGCCGATCCACCAAACCGTCCCGAACCAGAATGTGCATCAGACCCAGCGCCAACGCCCCATCCGTTCCCGGCCGCACCAGCAGGACCTGATCGGCGACAGCCTGTGCCGTGGCGGTATGATGGGTTTCGATCACCCAGACTTTGGCGCCGCGCTTTTTGGCCTCCTTGACCGGGTGCAGAAAATGGATGTTGGTGGCAACGGTATGGGCGCCCCAGATCAGAATCAGGTCGCTTTGCGCCGCTTCGTCAGGGTGCGCCTGCAAAGTCTTCCCCATGACCGATTCCCAGCCATTTCCCTTGGCGGCGGAACACAGCGTCCGCTCCAGTCGGGAAGCTCCCAGTTTGTGGAACAGAGCGTCGCCGGCGTTGCGTTGCAGCAATCCCATGGTTCCGGCATAGGAGGCAGGCAGGATGGCTTCGCCGCCGTATTGGTCGATGATCTCACGCCAACGGCGAGAAATGTGACTTATCGCCTCGTCCCAGGATATTTCCCGAAATTCGCCGTCACCCTTGGCTCCTGTTCGCAGCAGCGGGTGGGTTAAC
>CAZRQI010000042.1:0-13457 GCA_964602025.1 uncultured Veillonellaceae bacterium | reverse complement strand
GAAACATTTTCTCCATGATTACCGGCCTGGGCTATGTGTTTACCGGCGACTCATTCCGACAGAGGGTGTTGGCGCAGATTGTCATTGTATTGTATAAATTGGCGCTGGGGTTTAACAAAAAAATCTATTTTATGAATCCGGATGACCTTAATTTGTTTCGACAGTTAAAAATTGTGTCGGACGGCAAAAAGACAGTGATGATTAATGGGTCTGGCGTCAATGTGGAGCGTTATTCATATAAACCGCCGCAAACGGAACCGGTTATTTTCCTGATCATTGCCCGATTGCTTTGGGATAAGGGGATTGGCGAATTTGTCAGTGCTGCCCGGTTGTTGAAGGAAAAATATCCGGAAGTCCGTTGGCAAATCGTCGGTCCATTTGACAATAATCCCAGCGCTATCCTTCGAGAGGATGTGGCGAAGTGGCAGGCGGAAGGATTGATCGAGTATATGGGGGCAACGGAGGACGTCCGGCCCTATCTGGAAAAAGCCAGTGTATATGTGCTGCCGTCTTATCGGGAAGGGACGCCGCGATCCGTATTGGAAGCCATGGCGATGGGGCGGCCGGTCATTACGACAGATGCGCCGGGATGTAGGGAAACTGTGATCGACGGCGTTAATGGTTTTCTGGTTCCGGTGCGGGACAATGCCGCGTTAGCCGAGGCCATGGAAAAATTTATCATCGATAAGGAACTGATGGCGGAAATGGGAAGAAAGGGCCGGGAAATTGCGGAATCGCGCTATGATGTCCACAAAGTCAATCTTTCCATATTGCGGCCAATGGAATTGGAGCAATTTCACGACAGAAGAAAGGTTGCCCAATGGAGTCCGGTCTCCAAATCTTCCAAGGCTTGATTGAGGCGGTGATGTACTTGTGAAACGGATGTTTGATCTGGTCGTTTCCGCGACACTGCTGATCTGTCTATTGCCCGTACTGGCAGTTGTCGCCGTTCTGGTCCGGTGGCGGCTTGGTTCTCCCGTGGTTTTCAGGGCGATCCGTCCTGGTCTGCATGGCAAGCCTTTTTGCATGTATAAGTTTCGGACCATGACGAATGCCCGTGACAAAACTGGTCGGCTATTGCCGGATAAGTACAGAATCACTCGATTGGGCGAGATGTTGCGACGGTCGAGTTTGGATGAATTGCCGCAGTTGGTGAATGTGATCAAAGGAGAAATGAGTCTGGTCGGTCCCCGGCCACTGGCGATGGAGTATCTGCCGCTTTACAATATGGAACAAGCTCGGCGGCATCACGTCAAACCCGGCATTACTGGCTGGGCGCAGGTCAATGGGCGATCCACAATTTCCTGGACCGAAAAGTTTAAATTGGATGTTTGGTATGTAGATAATCACTCCTTCTCGATCGATATGCTGATTTTGTTTCTGACGTTAAAGAATGTGGTGATTCAACACGGCGTGTGCAACACCGGCGAAACAAAGTATGGCAATTTTTTGGGATCAAATTATAAGGATGGATGAGAAATGTTTATCACGGCAGGGGATATTCGGCTGCGCCGGCCTGAACCCAAGGATGTCGAAGAACTATATAGTTATCGTAATGATCCCGGAATTGTTGGTGCGTTGTGCGGGTTTTCCAAAGGATACTCCCGGGCGGATATGTTGGATTGGGTTGAACGGCAACGCAAAAATCAACAGGACCTTGTCTGGGTGATTGCTGATGAGGCAGACCGTTGCATTGGACACTGCGGGCTATACAACATCGATTTCAGTCTTGGTACGGCTGAAGTCGCCATATGCATCGGCAAGGCTGATTTCCGAAAGGGGCAAAGCCGTGCCATTATGGAGGCGTTAAAAGAATATGGCTTTGGCTATCTGAATCTGCGGAAGATCCGGGGTGAAGTGCTTGGCACGAACAAATTGGCGATTAATTTCAACAAGAAATGCGGCATGAAAGAAGAAGGCGTATTACGCGAAGAGGAATATAGAGCCGGACAGTATGTTGACGTGCATGTTTTCGGGTTATTCAGGAGGGACTGGAAGCCAATCTTGCCGGGGACTGACGAGAGTGGTCGAGTTTGTGAAACGAGGGGATGATCCTTTTGCTGATTAACAACACCGTCCAGCTACGCCGGCCTGAGCCGGAAGATATTGAAGAGATGTATCACTATCGCAATGATCCTCGCATTGTAGCAACATTGGGGATGTCTTCCCGCGGATTTGCCCGCGCCGACATTGCCGAATGGATTGAATCGCATAGAAAGAATCGAGATGATCTCGTTTGGACGATTGCTGATTTGAATGATCGGTGTATTGGCCACTGTGGATTATACAAGATTAACTCCCGAAACGGAGTTGCGGTGGCCGGTATTTGCATTGGCGATGTTGGTTTATGGAGCAAAGGGATCGGGACAACTGTAATCGATCATGTGGTTACTTATGCTTTTCAACAAATGAATCTCCGGAAAATCAGAGCAGAAGTTCTCGCGACAAATCTTTCTGCGCGGAAGTTGTTCGACAAACTCGGCTTTAAGACAGAGGCGATTTTGCGGGAATATAAATATCGAAACGGTCAATATCTTGATTTTCATGTTTTCGGTGTATTGCGCAACGAGTGGCAGAAACGATTTGCGGAGTGTTGAGGAGAAAAGGTTATGTTAAGCACAAACAAACTATTTTGGAGCAATGAATGTGATTTTAGAGATTCCGTGACGGCTGGGCTGGCCAATCTTTCGGCTATTCGCGTCAATCCAGGCAGGCTGACTAATGCGCGACGGCTGTCGATGGAGGGTTGTGCAAAAATGTTTAAGATTCTGGACGCTGCCGATAGTAACGATTATGCAGTCTGGCTTCGCCTATGGGAGGGATGGCCCCAGCGCGAAGTGTTCGCCCATCCGGAGTATGCAAAACTGTTTGCCCGAGGATGCGATCGTGCTGTCTGCGCCGTCCAGGAGAATCCCCGGGGGATGATTCTATTGCCGTTGATCTTGCGACCCCTGGCAGCAGAACCTTGGGCGGGAAAAGACAGTCCATATCTGGATGCAATTGCACCCTATGGTTTTGGCGGTCCTTTTGTCAGCGGCCAATACGACATGGAAGAGTTTGCCCGTTACTTCAAGACGTGGGCTCAAAACGCGGGAGTAGTATCCGCATTTTTCCGCTTATCGCCATTTGCCGCCGATATTCGGAATATGGTCGATACCGTGGATGTGAGCGGCGGTAACGTGATCCGATCCCTGTCGGAGGGCTACGACGAGATTTGGCGGGATTATAAACAGCTGGTCCGCACCCATGTCAAAAAAGCAACGCAAAGCGGTGTAACCGCGGAGTTCGATGAAATCGGCGACAGTTTGCCGGCTTTTATCCGCCTGTATTACCGCACGATGCAACGGTGCCATGCGGCGCAGCAATACTATTTTTCGGTGGATTTTTTTCGAAAAATCACAACGCGGTTGAACGGACAGTACTTTCTTGCCACGGCCAGGTATAAAGACGAAGTGATCGCATCGTATCTGGTGCTTGTATCGCAGGAAAGCATTTATTATTATCTTGCCGGGTCGAATGAAAATTTCTTTCACCTCAGGCCCAATCAGTTTTTATCCGATGCCGTATTCCAATGGGGGATCGCCCATGGAAAGAAATGGTGCGTCCTGGGTGGCGGATATGAGGGGTATGATGGTGTATTTCAATATAAAAAAGCGTTTGCGCCATCGGGAGTGGTTCCCTTTTTGGTCGGCAAACATATTTTCTATCCGTTGGAATATCAGGAATTCTGCGAAAAGCGAAAAGCGCACGAGTTGCAAAGTGGATTGAGTTGGATTACCAATGATTCCTTCTTCCCGGCCTATCGAACCAAAAATGATTGAAGCATGACGACAGAGATACGGGTGACGAAGAATAAAAATGAAGGAGTGAGCCCTCATGGCGATTCCGCAAAAACGCATCTGTCTTTCACCGCCCCACATGAGCGGTTTCGAACAGGAATATGTGTCGGATGCTTTTTCGTCGAACTGGATTGCCCCATTGGGTCCTCATGTGGATGCCTTTGAGGCCGGAATTGCCAAGTATGTCGGGTGCAAGGCGGCGGCGGCCCTGTGTTCCGGAACCGCAGCCATTCATCTGGCGTTAAAATGCGCCGGTGTTCAAAAAGGCGACTGGGTATTTTGTTCCTCGCTGACTTTTGCGGCGTCCGCCAATCCAATTCTGTATGAAGGGGCCCGGCCCGTCTTCATTGATTCGGAACCCGAGTCGTGGAACATGTCGCCTCTCGCCCTGATCAAAGCGATGGCGGAGGCGAAAAGAGAGTACAGACTTCCCAAAGCGGTGATTATTGTCAATCTGTACGGGCAAAGCGCCGATATGGATAAATTGTTGCCGATTTGTGAAAGCTATGGTGTTCCTGTCATTGAAGATGCGGCGGAATCCCTCGGCGCGACCTATCGGGGCAAAGCCAGCGGATCTTTTGGCAAATACGGCATGTTCTCCTTCAATGGCAACAAAATCATCACGACTTCGGGTGGCGGCATGCTCATATCGGACGATGTCGAGGCGATACAGAAAGCCCGCTTCTGGGCAACCCAGGCGCGTGACCCGGCCCGACATTATCAGCATAGTGAGATTGGCTACAACTATCGCTTGAGCAATATCGCAGCGGCGATTGGACGAGGCCAGTTGTGCGTATTGCCGGATCGCATAAAAAAAAGGCGCAAAATTTTTGCGCGGTATCTCTCGGAGCTGGAGCGATATGATGGGCTGGAATTTATGCCGGAAGCCCCGTATGGGCAGTGCAATCGCTGGTTGACAACCATGACGATCGATCCAGCACGATCCAAAGCGACTGTCAACGAGGTGATGGATGCTTTGGCTGAAGAAGATATCGAATCCCGACCTGTCTGGAAACCGTTGCACCTCCAGCCGATTTTCGCCGCATACCCCTATTATGCGCATGGCACGACGGAGAGTGTTTCGGACCGCCTGTTTGAGCAGGGGATATGTTTGCCGTCCGGCAGCAACATGACCGAAGAAGAGCAGTCCAGGGTGATCCAAGTGATCCAGGAGTGTCTGGGGCATCACGAGGCAAGTTCTGTCGGATTTATCTACGGTTCAAAGGGCGGAAACAGCCATTGGCTCAGTAATGAGGCCGTTTTGGGCGACACATCGACAAATTGACAACGATAACAAGGCTCCTCTTTCCATATAACCGTTGCGGAAAGAAACAATTTTCCCAGGGAAGTTTCCAGTTCCAAGCTGACTTGTTGCTGCAATGACAGAAGCGAATCGGTCTGAAGTGTCAAACCTTCCGGGGAAATGTTCGAGACAAGAACCTGATTGCGAATATCCGGCTGATGTTCGGTGAACAAAATAGCAGGCAGGGATTTTTTCACTCGCGACCGACCTTCTTTTTTTCAAAATAAATGCGATATGCTCCAATCAAGCATAATACATTTGATTTATCATACCATATTGGGAATCAAGTTTGAAGAAAATGGAGGATTGATTCATATGCCGGACCGATCCCGGCCGTTGAAAATTCTGCACATCGTGGGACGCATGAACCGGGGCGGCGTGGAAACCTGGCTGATGAATCTGCTGCGAACGGTAAGCCGGGATTCCTGGCAAATGGATTTTTTAGTCGGCGATCCCACACCGGCCGACTATGATGAAGAGATTCGGCAAAGGGGCGCCCGAATATTTCTGTGTCCGCTCCAGAATCCTTTCCTGTATGTTTTCCGCTTGGTCAGGATTTTGCGAAAGTTTGGTCCCTATGATGTGATCCACAGCCATGTACATCACTTTAGCGGTATAACCCTGCTGATCGCCTATTGGGCCGGGATTCCCGTACGAATTGCCCATAGCCACAGCGACACGGCGGGTTTGGATTCCAAAGCGGATTGGTGGCGCAGGATCTATCTGTCGCTAATGAAAAAAATGATTGACTGTTTTGCGACGGTGGGCATGGCAGTGAGTCGGGAAGCCGCAACGGCTCTTTCCAACGGGAATAATTCCCGCTTGAATTGGCAAGTCCGACATTGCGGAATCAATCTTGCAGAATACAACCATCCCGTTGACAGGGAAGCGCTGCGGCAGGAATGGGGGATTCCCGGATCTTCGCTTGTGATCGGGCATGTGGGAAGCTTTACCATGGTAAAAAACCATGGATTCATTTTACAGGTGGCGCAGGAAGTCTTTCGGCGGAAACCGGACAGCCGACTGGTACTTGTCGGTGATGGCCGTTTGCGTTCCGACATCATGGATCAGGCAAAGACCCTTGGCATTGCTGACAAAATTGTTTTTACGGGCAAGCGGCCTGATGTTCCAAAATTGTTGGGAATGATGGATGTGTTTTTATTCCCGTCGTTATATGAGGGGCTTCCTCTCGTGGTACTTGAAGCGCAGGCCGCAGGGCTGCCGATTGTGCTCGCCGATTCCGTATCGCCGGAAACTGCATTGGTGGCGGAACTGTTTGCACGGCTGCCATTGTCGCAATCTGCGTCGAATTGGGCCGAAAAATGTTTGCAGATGGTTGAACTAAAAGATAATCTTGCTCATTTGAAACCGCGCCGAATCCTTGAAGAATCTTCCTTCAATATTGCTACCAACTGGCATGACCTGGATGGGTTCTATACCGGCAGAAGCGCCTGATACGCGACAGGAAAGGCAAATGAAGGCGAGGGAGAATTCGTATGAAAAGATTAATCATTGTCGGCGCCGGCGGATGGGGCAGGGTTGTTCGTCAATGGGCTCTGGATATTCAAAGTCAGTCGGCAAGATGGGAATCGATCCGATTCTTGGATGATAATCCGGTTGTTCTTGATGGCTTTGGTTTGCGTGACAGCCTGATCGGGACGATTCGCGATTATCAACCGGCGGAAGAGGAAGAAGTCATTTGCGGAATCGGGGATCCGGCAATAAAACTAAGCATTTGCGATCAGTTGCGAAGAAAAGGAGCTGGGTTTACCAATATCATTCATCCGAATGCCCTAGTCACGGAGTATGGGAAATTTGGTTCCGGTATCATCGTCAGCCCTTTCGCGGCGATTGTCGTAACAACATTGATCGGGGATTTTGTTACGGTCAACGCGTTTTCAGTTATTGGCCATGATTCGACGGTGGAACGGGGATGCACCTTAAGCGCCCATTGCGATATCATGGCCAATGTTCATTTGGAAGAAGGCGTGTTCCTGGGAAGCGGCGCCAGAATCCTGCCGAATCTGCGTGTCGGACGGAATGCCAAGGTTGGGGCGGGAGCCGTTGTGGTTCGCAATGTACCGGCGGGAGCGACGGTTTTCGGCAATCCAGCGAAAATAATCAGTTGAAATTGTGAAAGGAGTGAATCAAGATGCTGCAAGCGGATTTCATTCAAAAAGTAAAAACCTGTCTGTTTGAAGAACGTACGGACGTCGAAGCGGCAACGGTGTTAAGCGATTTGGAAGGGTGGGATTCGTTGGGCAGATTAAGTATTGTCGTTTTGTTCCATGATGAATTTGCCATAACGGTGGATACCAAAACGCTGCGCGCTTGTGAAACAATCCGGGACCTGTTGGAGCTCGTGAAAGAAAAACTGGAAAATTGATCGAGCGGAAGGTGTGAAAATGAGAAATTCTGTTTTGGCATTCTTGTCGCAGACGGTAAAACGACATGGCAATAAAACGGCCATTGTGGATCGCGAACGGACGATTTCATTTCAGGAACTGGATTTTGCCGCAAAGCGGTTGGCAACGGTCTTGAGCAGGAAAGTTCCGGATGTGCGAAGACCCATAGCCGTTCTGACGCCCAAGGGAATGGACAGTATAATTTCCTTTTTGGCGATTTTATTCAGCGGCAATTTTTATGCGCCATTGGATGAAAATATGCCGCCGGCGCGGCTAAAAAGTATTTTAAATAACTTGCGGCCCAGCTGTCTCATTGCGGATAAAATTTATCAACCATTGCTGATGGCGGCGGGATTTCCGCCAGAGTGCATTGCTTTTGTCGGGGATGCCTTTGATGAAACAATAAAAATCGACGAAACCGGATTGTTGAATCGGCTAAACCAAATTATCGATACCGATCCGGTTTATACGATTTATACGTCGGGATCGACCGGAGTTCCCAAAGGTG
Source organism: uncultured Veillonellaceae bacterium (assembly GCA_964602025.1). Taxonomy (GTDB): domain Bacteria; phylum Bacillota; class Negativicutes; order UBA1444; family UBA1444; genus UBA1444. Next base: position 5,402 of record CAZRQI010000042.1, on the reverse strand, counting down.
TGACTGTCCCTCATCGCGGTGTCATCGACTACATCGACTGGGCCATGGAATGCTTCCAGATCGATGAAAACGTGATCATCGGCAATCAGTCGCCGTTTTACTTTGACAATTCGACGCTGGATATTTATCTGTGCTTGGCTACGGGGGCCACCCTGGTGATTATCCCGAAAACTCACTTTGCTTTTCCGCTGCGGTTGATGGAATATGTCCGCGAAATGAAAATCAATTTCATATTCTGGGTTCCCTCCGTCTTAATCACAGTAGCGAATTTAAAAATCCTGGAAAAAACAGCGCCGGCAATGCTGCAACGGATTTTTTTCGCTGGGGAAGTAATGCCGAACAAACAGCTGAATTATTGGCGAACCTACTACCCGCAGGCGCAATTCGTAAATCTATACGGGCCCACGGAAATTACGGTGGATTGTACCTATTACATTGTGAACCGTCCATTTCAGGATCATGAACCATTGCCGATCGGGTTCCCTTGCCGAAATACGGCTATTTTGGTCCTGACCGAAGATAATAGAGCAGCGGGGATGAATGAAACCGGTGAGTTGTGCGTTCGCGGCAGCTCGTTGGCGCTGGGGTATTGGGATGATCCGGAAAAGACAAATAAGGCATTTGTTCAAAATCCCCTGCAGGACAAATATCCGGAACGAATTTACCGAACCGGTGATTTGGTTTATTACAACGAAGTCGGCGAGATTATTTATTTGGGGCGGAAGGATAATCAGATCAAACACATGGGGCATCGGATCGAACTGGGTGAAATCGAAACGGTGGTTCAGAGCTTGGCGCACGTCGATCATGCCTGCGTAGTTTATGACCGGGTCAATGAAGAAATTGCCTTGTTCTACCAATCCTCCCTGGCGCTTGACCCGGTGGAGGTGCGAAAACAGTTGGCGGATGTATTGCCCAAGTATATGATTCCCGCCAAAGTGAAAAAAATGGCAACCTTGCCGTTGAACGCAAACGGAAAGATTGACCGAACGGTTTTGCTTGAATCTTGCCATCCGGTAACCGGCCTGGAGGTGAAGTGCTGTGAAGCGTAAGAATGTAATCGTAATCGGTTCGGGCAAGGTCGCCGCCGGTTGCATCGGAATCCTCGCTTCAAAAGCGGCGGCGGTTTCTGTCATTGAAACGGAGCAACAAGCGCTGTCCTGTGTCCGCATGGTGAGCAATAACTTGAAACGGTCATACCGCAGTATGACCGACTTTAAGCAAATAACCGCGTACTTGAGAGCAATCCGAAAGAATACGCTGATTGTCAGCGCCAATAATAACTATCTCTTTCCTGCAGAGGTTTTGGGCAAACACAATCTTTGCGTAGTTAACTTTCATAATGCTTTGCTTCCTGCCTACCCCGGCCGGAATGCACCGACTTGGGTCATATTTGACGGCGAAGACCAGACGGGAGTTACCTGGCATTTTGTGGGCAACGGGGTGGATACCGGCGATATTATAGCGCAACGAAGCGTTGCTATTGGGTCGGATGTTACAGCGCTGGAATTGGTCCGGTCATGCATGGATGCGGGAATTCAGTCTTTTGAAGCGATCTGTGACGCTCTACTGAAAGGCGAGATTCAGCCGCAACAGCAAGATCTGTCCTTGCGGAGAAATTATCACCGTTCGTGGGAGGTGCCGAATCAGGGATTTTTGGATATGTCCTGGCCATTGCCCAAAGCGCATTCGTTCCTGCGGTCGCTTGATTACGGACGGATTCCGGTATTGCCTATGCCGCGCGTGTTTTGGGCGGGTAAAATCTATGTGGTCAAAAAGTATCAACTGCTGAACAGTTTGCCCGGAAAGCATGGCATGATTTTTCGACAAGGACAGATGGTGATTCAGGACGGGGAAAAAGCATTAATCATGGAATTGGAAAGGAGAATGGAGTATGAGCCGTGTCGAAACCATTTTGCAGGAATTGAAACCCGAACTCAATTTGCAGCAAACTAACAATTATGTTGAAACAGGGATTCTTGACTCGTTCGATATCATCATGCTGGTCTCGACATTGGATGAAACGTTCCAAATTCGGATTGATGGCGCCGATATCATTCCCGAAAACTTCAACAGTCTGGACGCCATTAAGAATTTGGTCGGAAAGTACTGTGTAATCCAATGAAACTGTCATTTGTTAACAAAAAAATTACCGGGATACTTACCATTTTGCCCCGTCAGGAATCCCGTTTTGAAGATGAATTGGGAAATTATAATTTCCCGCCGGAAAAATCATTGCGCCTGAAAAAAATCATGGGCTATGATCGCCATCGTCTGGTTGATGCCGAAACATGCGTTTCCGATTTGAGCATTTTTGGGTTGCGGCATCTGTTCGAGAAAGGATTGTTGCAGCGGGACGAAATCGACGCGATGATTCTGGTCACGCAAACTCCGGATTATCTGATGCCGCCTACAAGTAGTGTGATTCACGGTAAATTGGACCTTAAGCAAGATATGCTATGCCTGGATATCAACCAAGGCTGCGCTGGATTTCTGGGTGGTCTGGTCGAAGCTTTTCTGTTGCTGGATCAGGAATCAATCCGCAAAGTTGTCATTGTGAATGCCGATATTCTGAGCCGGAAAACCTCTCCGCATGATCGGAACAGTTTCCCACTGATCGGTGACGCGGCGGCGGTCACCGTCGTGGAACGGGGGGAATCACAGGAGCCGATCTATGCTGACTGGAAAGTTGATGGAAGCCGAAGCGCTGCATTGATGGTGCCCGCTGGCGGAATGAAATTGCCTTCCAGTCCGGATACTTCGGTATTAACGGATTCCGGCGATGGAAATATGCGCAGCCAGGATCATTTGGTGATGGACGGAACGGGTGTTTTCAATTTTGTCCAGACGGAAGTTCCGGTGATGATTGAACAGTTGCTTGATCGCGCGGGACTTGCAACGAATGATATTGATTTCTTCATGTTTCATCAGCCGAATCGATTCATGATCGAGAAACTGGCGGACCGGCTGAATGTTCCCTACAATAAAATGCCCGGCAATATCGTGGAGAACTTTGGCAATGCCAGTGGTGTTACCATCCCGACGAATTTAACCTTCAATTTGGGCAACGATCTGTTGGAAAATACCTATAAAATCTGTCTGGCCGGCTTTGGCACAGGATTGACCTGGAGTTCGATGGTGATGAATATCGGCGGATTGTCTTTTTGTCATATGATCGACTATTGAACCGGGCGATTTCCTGGAAAAGCAGGCGGGGAGTGGAAGCGATGAAACGATCGGCTTCACGTATACGAGAAAAAATAGCGGCAGTTGCGCTTCGGATTTTGTTAGTCTTGTCACTGTTGTTTTTTTTAAGTTTTCCCGGCGCATTGCCGAGTGTCTCAGCCGCCGAAGAAATGTATCAGGTTTCGAAGGTCGAGATTCGCGGCAACTTTTTGTTCGCCGAAGAAACTTTGCAAAAGCCGATTCGGGAATATCTCGGTCCCCGCAAAACGGTTCGCGATCTGGAAATGATTCAGAATACGATATTTTCGAGCTATAAACAGGCCGGCTATACATTGGTGAGCATTGCCATTGCCGGTCCTCCCGACGGTAACGGCTTGTTGACGGTGATTGTAAAGGAAGACATTCTGCGCAGTGTAAAAGTGACCGGCAACAAATATTTGAAAGAAGAACACATCCGTCAGGCGCTGCCAGCTCTAAAAACCGGACACGCAATCAATACGAAAGCGTTGGATCGACAGGTGTTGGTGGCCAATGAGAATCCCTCACGTGTTATCCGCGTCGCATTGCAAACGATTGATGTGGGGGTATTCGATGCGATCGTTACCGTAAAGGAAGGGAAATTTATCACCCATTCTCTCACCCTGGACAATACAGGAATGGGAAACAAGGGAGAAGACAATCCAGATCCCCTGCGGATTCACTATCGGTTCGTTCATTCCGGGCTCGGCGCCCGAAGGGACGCGACCGGCGTTCTGATTTATAGCCGTTCCCCCCGCAACACCGTGCAACAATATCTGGCCTATTATCAGCAACCCATTTCTTCCTGGGGAAACAGCTGGTACGCCATGGCGGCTTACTCGAACAGCAAAACCGGCTTGTCGAATAGCGGATACGGAGTGTTCAATGTTGCCGGCTCAGGACAGTTTTACAGCTTGCATTATGTCCATCCCCTGCACCGTAGCTTGAGCAGTAAACTGGCCTTTGATGTCGGCCTGGAGTTCCACAACTCCGTTGACAATACCACTATTTATGACATTGATGTCGGGCCGGATGTGAATTCTCTTCCGCTAAGCATAACCGGGCTGTATAGTTGGCAGGGACCCCGCGATTCCACATCGGCTGCCATCACTTACGTCCGGAATTTGCCAGGTGGATATCTCAACGATAATGATGCCTATAGCCTGGTTCGGCCATATGCGACGGCCAACTATCAACTTTGGCGGGGGAATTTGTCTTACATCCATCATTTTCGCAAGGGCTGGATCTTCCACACGCGGGTCGATTGGCAATACACAACGCAACCACTGATTCCAGATGAACAAATCGGTTTGGGTGGGGTCCGTTCCATCAGGGGATTTAGAGAGAGGGAGGCTCTGGGGGACAAGGGGGTCACTGCCAGTATTGAGTTGTATACTCCGCCGGTAACGCCCGGACTGCGATTTGTTGTGTTTTATGATGTCGGACAATTTTGGAGCTATATCCTTGATGAGAACAGCCTGTTTGGCAGCCCGTCATTTTCCTGCATTGGCCCGACAACTCTTTCCAGCACCGGGGTTGGCCTGCGATGGACAATCAACCGCTGGTTGTCTTTTAATGCGGATTATGCGTACGTGCTCAAAGGATATATAACCGCGCAGCATGAAAGCCGGTTGCATTTTGATTTGACGGCAACTTTTTAACTTGTGGCCTGATGACGCGGCGCATGTTCAAGGTCTTTGATTCTTGCAGGAATTGTCGTTCAATATAGAAAGTTTTGCCCTAATTTAGTGAAAAAACGAGCGGCGAAAACCACATAAAGTCCATGCATTTCACGGCGTTGCCGTGATTTTTTTATGCATCGGTCCTAGTGAAGAACGGGACTTACCGCTCATCGGAAATGAGAATTCCGCATCAAGAAATGGAGTGGCCTATAACTTAGAATAAAGTCAGCAAAAGATAAGTTGTCAAAACGCAAGATAGTGCAAAGCCAAGCGGGGGAGGCGGAAAGCAAGCAATGATTTATCCTGAAGAAAAAAACAAATTAAAAAATGAAAGAGGGGTTAACTCAGTGACAGTTTCTATGAAAAAACCAAAAGCGAAAGTTATGAAACGGGTGTTCGGAGTCACACTGGCATTAGGGATCCAGATGTTTTCCACCGGAATGTTGGGAGCGGAACAACCACAAAATTTCCTGACTGGCTTTGGCAAAGCCGAAGCGGCAACTGTGGTGGACGTGA
>CAZRQI010000041.1:0-13476 GCA_964602025.1 uncultured Veillonellaceae bacterium | reverse complement strand
GCTGTTTTTTGTGTTCATCGTATCGGTGATCAATGCCTTGCAGACCTTCGGTGAAATCAATATTTTGACGCAGGGCGGCCCCGCCGGCGCGACCAACGTGATCGTCTATTCGATCTATCGCGAGGCGTTTTTCAATTTCCACTTCAGTTTTGCCAGCGCCCAGGCCATCGTTTTATTTCTGATCATCTTGGTGCTGACCGTGCTGGAATTCGTGATCCTGGAAAAGAAGGTGTTTTACCGATGAAAAAATTGATCACCGCGGGACAATACTTTGTTTTGGCGCTAGCGTCGCTGATCCTGCTGTTTCCGGTCCTGTACGCCCTGCTGGTCAGTTTGCAGAATGCGTCGGAAAGCGTGGCCTATCCGCCGGTTTTCATCCCGGAAAAACTGCACTGGCAGAGTTATGTCAAGGCGATGGAAACCGCCCCGGTATTTCGGTTCATCTTTAACAGCTTCGTGGTTTCCGCCATCGTGACGGTCGGTCAACTCGTCACGGCCAGCCTGGCGGCCTATGCGTTCAGTTTCCTGTCGTTTCCGGGACGAAACGCCATCTTTTACCTGTTCCTGTCGACGATGATGATTCCATGGGAAGTCACAATCATTCCCAACTATTTCACCATCCGCGAATTGAACTGGCTGGATACCTACCAGGGCTTGTCGGTGCCGTTTCTGGCGTCGGCATTCGGGACCTTCCTGCTGCGGCAGGCTTTCATGACCTTGCCGCGTGAATTGTACGACGCGGCCCGGATCGACGGTTGCGGCCATTTCCGGTTTTTCCTGACCATGGTCCTGCCGTTGTCCCGTCCCGCCCTCGGCACACTGGCCGTCTACTCCTTCCTGATGACCTACAATCAGTACCTGTGGCCATTGCTGGTGACCAACAAGGATACCATGCGAACCGTCCAGATCGGCCTCGCCATGCTGCAATGGGATCAGGCCGCCGCTTGGAACAGCATCATGGCCGGCGTGATTCTGGTCTCGTTGCCGGCCGCCCTGTTGTTGATCGCCGGACAGAAACAGCTGGTCCGGGGATTGACAGCGGGAGCCCTGAAAGGATAAAAGCCAAGAATAAAGAGGGGGTAAAATCGATGAACTGGAAAAAGGCCTGTTGTCTCGTAGTCCTGGTGTTGTTCGTGCTCGGCGCCGTTGGCTGCGGTGGCGGCGAAAAGCCGAAAACGGACGCGAAGAAACCCATCAAAGTGGTGTTCTGGTACTCGGTCGGCGGCAAGGTATCCGAATCCACGAAAGCCTTGGTCGAAAAATTCAATGCCTCCCAGAAAGAGATTGTCGTGGAAGCGATTTTTCAGGGGTCCTACGACGACGCCATCAACAAGTTGAAACAGTCCATCGTTTCCAAGTCGGCGCCGCATGTGATGCAGGTCTATGATATCGGCAGCCGGTTCATGATCGACAGCAAAGCGGTGGTACCCGTCCAGAAATGGGTCGATGCCGAAAAAATCGATCTGAAGGTTTACGAACCGAATCTGCTGGCCTATTACACGGTCGACAACAAACTGTATTCGATGCCGTTCAACACGTCCACACCGATCCTTTACTACAACAAGAACCTGTTCAAGGACGCGGGACTGGATCCGGCGAAACCACCCAAAACGTTTGATGAAGTAGCCGCAGCGGCGGCGAAACTGACCGTGAAGGATGCCGCCGGCAAAGTGACTCGGCCGGGGATCACCATTGCCATTTATGGCTGGTTCTTTGAACAGTTGATGGCTGTGCAGAATGCCTTCTACGCCAATAACGAGAACGGCCGCGCCACAGCAGCGACGGCGACCGCGTTCAATTCGCCCGAGGGCGAAAAGATCCTGTCCTGGTGGCAAGGCATGGTGAAATCCGGCGTAGCCGGTAATATCGGTCGTAAAACCGCAGACACGCAAAAAGCATTTATCGGTGGACAAACCGCCATGACCATTGATTCGACCGGCGTTTTGGGCGACATCGTGACCGGCGTCGGCGGAAAATTCGAAGTTGGCACCGCATTCCTGCCCCGGCCGGAAGGCGCCAAAGGCGGCGTGATCATCGGCGGCGGCTCGCTTTGGATGCTCGCCGGCCACCCGGAAGCGGAAGAAAAAGCGGCCTGGGCCTTCATCAAATTTATGACCGCCGAAAAACAACAGGCGTTCTGGCACATCAACACCGGCTATTTCCCGGTGACGCTGAAGGCGTACGATGACGCGGACTTGAAGAAACATCATGAGAAATATCCGCAATTTAAGGTCGCCGTCGACCAGCTGCATGGAACGCCGATCACCCGGGCGACGCAGGGAGCGCTGTTGGGAGTATTCACCCAATCCCGTCAGGAGATCGAGACCGCCATCGAGAAGGTCCTGAACAACCAGGCCTCGCCGAAGGAAGCCCTGACGAAAACGGCCGGCATCGTGGATGCGGCCATCACCCGGTACAATCAGACTGTGAAATGACAAGGGGATGACGACATGGCGGGGGTCAGTCTTCGCAATATCAGCAAGGTATTTGGCGCTCAGACGGCTGTGGCGCCAATGGATCTGGAAATTGTCGATGGCGAGTTTCTGGTGTTGGTGGGGCCATCCGGCTGTGGAAAAACAACAACATTGCGTATGATTGCCGGGCTGGAGACTCCCACTGCCGGAGAAATCCGGATCGGCGATCGGGATGTGACGCAACTGGAACCGAAGCACCGGGACATCGCCATGGTGTTTCAAAACTACGCATTGTACCCCCACATGAAAGTCTACGCCAACATGGCCTATAGTCTCCGACTCCGGGGAATGGACAAGGCGGAAGTGGAGCAGCGGATCCAGAAGGCGGCCGCCATCTTGGGAATCGAAGCGTTGCTGGACCGTCTGCCCCGGCAATTGTCCGGCGGGCAGCAACAGCGGGTCGCCCTGGGACGAGCCATTGTCCGCGATCCGCAGGTTTTCCTCATGGACGAACCGCTGTCCAATCTCGATGCCAAACTGCGCGTCCAGACCCGGGCGGAATTGATCAAGTTGCACAAGCGTTTGAATACAACGGTGGTCTATGTGACTCACGACCAGGTGGAAGCCATGACGATGGGTACGCGCATCGTCGTGATGAAGGACGGCTTTGTCCAGCAAGTGGGAGAACCCGGTGTCATTTACCGGGAGCCGGCCAACATGTTCGTAGCCGCTTTCATCGGGTCGCCGCCCATGCAGTTTTTACGGGGGCGGACGATCTGCGACGCCGGCGTCGTCCAGTTCCAGGGAAACGGCTTTGCGCTTCCCCTGCCGGCTTTCGGCGAACAGACGCCGATCCGGGAGGGAATCGTCCTGGGCGTCCGGCCGGAAAATCTGGAATTGACCGACGAAGCGGCCGCCATTCCGACGATTGTCGACGTTGTCGAGAACATCGGCTCGGAGGCCCTGATTCACGGCAAGACGCCGGATGGCGAGCTGATCGTGGTCCGGATGGCGACTCCGGAAAGCGTTCCGGCGGCAGGGGAGCGGATTCGGGTCAAACCGGTTCGCGGGAACCTCCATCTGTTCGATGTGGATTCCGGCGCCGCTCTGGCAGTAGCGAAAATCAAAACAAACGGCTAAACTCGCCTGGACAAAAAAAGGGAGCCTTCTTGCGAAGCGCTCCCTTTACTATGGAAAAAAATATGGGTTTGTCCATTCAGGCTGCCTTTTATTCGATGGTGACCTTTTTCATCACGACATCTTCCAAAGGCCTGTCCGCGGCGTTGGTGGACATTTTGCCGATCGCTTTCACTACGTCAAGCCCTTCGATGACCTTGCCGAAGACGGCATGTCGATTGTTCAGGTGCGGTGTGGGGCCCAGCGTGATGAAAAATTGTGACCCTCCGGTATTGGGACCGGCGTTCGCCATGGACAGGATGCCGGCACCGTCATGTTTCAGGTCGGGATGAAATTCGTCGGGGATTTTGTAACCGGGGCCGCCGCGTCCTGTTCCTGTAGGATCGCCGCCCTGAATCATGAATCCGTCAATAACGCGGTGGAAAATTACGCCGTCATAAAAGCCTTTGGTCGCCAGGTCGATGAAGTTTTTCGTGGTGATCGGCGCCTTGTCTTCAAACATTTCGATGCGGATCACGCCTTTGTTCGTCTCCATGCGCACAATCCGGTTTTTGGCCGGCGGTGTCGCCGGTTTGTCGGTTTCCGACTTGGGGGCCGGTTTCCCATTGGACGCCGGAGTGCCGGCGGAACCGGAGCAACCGGTCATCAGGAGCATGGACGTGCAGATCATGAGCAAAGTTGCCCATCGTTTTTTGAACATTTGCGAAGCCTCCATTCACAATAAATAATCTTGGGTGTGGAAATTCACTTCCCTATTGTACCGTAATTGGTCCGTCACGGCAACCACGGGACCGCGCAGGAAAAGCGGCCGGATTGTCGAATTCTGTAGAAGAATTGACAAGCGGAGGGACATCCATGAAACGGTTTCTGGCATACGCACAGGATCTGGAACCCGGAGAACGAGCGATCTGGGAACAGGCCGGCTTTGATATCATGGCTGCTTATGCAGCGGCAACCGGCGACGAGGATGACCTGCCCATCGATTTGGCGTTGCTGAACGAACCCTTTTATTTGTTGGAATCAATCAGCCCGAGAATGTTTATGGCGCCCGTGCAAACGGCTGGGGATGCTCCGCCGGACTGGCATCGCCGCTACGAAATGCGGTTTTATGGAACCGGTTCGCAAGGGTGGTGGATCGGAACAAAAGCCGAAGCGCCCTTGCCCGATGATTGGGGGGAGCTTCTCGCCGAGAAGAATGTGGCGGCTTTCGCGGAAAGCCTTTATTACTATCTGCTCCGCGATGTATTTCGCGAAACGGCGGAATGGTGCGGGCATATGTCCTCGGCGGTGCGACGTCTGTAGGCGGCGGTCAGATCTTGCCGACGAACCGGTCCGGATAGTCGGTGATGATGCCATCGACATCCAGGTCTTTGATATGTTCCCACTCCCGTAGTTCATTGACCGTCCAGGTATAGATTTTTGCGCCATGCGGCCGAGTGCCGCTCAGCCAGTCCTTGTCGAGATAATGCCACAGCGGATGCAGATTGTCGGTGTCGGCGGCGCGCATCTCCAACCAGGGATCAATCGGCCGGCTGGCATACAGAAGGCCGGTTTTGATGATGGGATCCAATTGTTTCATTTTTACCAGGGAAGGATGATAGAACGAAGATACGACCACCCGTTCCACCATCCGGCATTCCCGAATCAGGGCCGACACTTTTTCTTCGATGCCGTGATAGATCACTGGCCCGTTTTTGATCTCTATATTGACGATCAGGCGGGTCGGGGCCGCCCACTGCAGCACTTCGCGCAGAGTCGGTATCTTTTCACCAGCGAATTTCGGCGAAAACCAACTGCCAAAATCCAGCGCGCGCAACTCTTCACGGGTGTGGTCGACCAGCCAACCGGCGCCGTTGCTGGTGCGTTCCAGGGAATGATCGTGACAGACCATGACCTTGCCATCTTTGGTGAGCTGAACATCCAGCTCGATTCCGTCGGCGCCCATATCCAGAGCGGTCTGAAAGGCTGCCATCGTATTTTCCGGCGCATGTCCGCGAGCGCCGCGATGAGCGAAAATCAACATGGAAGCGCCTCCCTTTTTGTTTTGATTCATACTATTCGGTGCAGGAAGGCGGCCTTCCTGCCGCTAGGAGGAATTTCATTGAACAAAAACTTCATACTGGCCCTGGATCAGGGTACGACGAGTTCACGCGCCGTGATCTTCGACGGGAACGGGCGAAGCGTCGCCATGGCCCAGACCGAATTCGGCCAAAAGTTTCCCCGCCCCGGTTGGGTCGAACACGATGCGGCAGAAATCTGGAGTACCCAGATCGGTTCGGTGGCCGCCGCATTGGCCAAAGCCGGCATCCGTCCGACGGACTTGGCCGGCATCGGCATCACCAACCAAAGGGAAACGACGGTTGTCTGGGATTGCGAAACCGGTCGGCCGATCTATAACGCAATCGTCTGGCAGTGCCGCCGAACGACGGAAATTTGCGAGTCGCTCAAGGCGCAGGGATTGGAACCGATGATCCGCCAAAAAACCGGCCTGGTGGTTGACGCGTATTTTTCCGGCCCGAAGGTGAAATGGATACTGGACAACGTTCCCGGGGCCAGAGCGCGGGCGGCAGCGGGAAAATTGCGGTTCGGCACCATCGATTCCTGGCTCGTCTGGCAGTTGACAGGCGGCAAACTTCATATCACGGACGTATCAAACGCCTCACGGACCCTCCTGTTCAACATCCACACGCTGCAGTGGGATGAAGACCTGCTCCGTCTGTTGGAGATTCCAGCCTCGATGCTGCCGGAAGTTCGCGGTTCATCAGAACTATACGGGGTGACCGATCCGGCTGTCTTTCTCGGGCAGTCCGTGCCGATCGCCGGCATCGCCGGTGACCAACAGGCGGCTTTGTTCGGACAGGCCTGCTTTTCGCCGGGGATGGCCAAGAATACTTACGGGACTGGCTGTTTCATGCTGATGCATACCGGCAGGGAACCGGTCGATTCGGATCAGGGGCTGTTGACGACAATCGCCTGGGGGATGAACGGGCGGGTGGAATACGCGCTGGAAGGCAGTATTTTCATCGCCGGCGCCGCCATTCAATGGCTGCGCGACGGACTGAAGATGATCGAAACCGCCGCCGACTCGGAGTATTTTGCCGGCAAGGTGCAGGATACCGGTGGCGTGTATGTCATTCCCGCCTTTGTCGGTCTCGGCGCGCCATATTGGAACATGAAGGCGCGCGGGGCGATTTTCGGACTCACGCGCGGCAGCACCAAGGCCCATCTGATCCGGGCCACTCTGGATTCGCTGGCTTATCAGACCAAGGATGTGCTGGGGGCGATGGAGAAGGCGTCAGGGATTGATTTGCAGAGTCTGAAAGTCGACGGCGGTGCGACCGCGAACAATCTACTGATGCAATTCCAGTCGGATTTGCTGGGAGTGCCGGTGGAACGGCCGCAGGTCACCGAGACGACGGCCCTGGGGGCGGCGTATTTGGCCGGCTTGGCTACCGGCGTCTGGAAAGACCGGCAGGATCTTGTGAAATACTGGCAGTTGGACCGGCGATTTCTGCCGGACATGGTCGAAACGGAACGGGCCCGGCTGTACCGGGGCTGGCAGAAGGCGGTCGCTCGGACGCTGGACTGGGAGGAATGACTGTTTCCCGGCTAAAGTAAAGAATAAACGGGGCAGGCGTCCGGATACGACGTCTGCCCCGTTTGACTGCGCTAAATTAATTCGCTTCCGCCGCCAGCTCGTCGACAAATGCCGACAGCGAAGTTCGGCAGGAAGATTCGGGAAGACTCTTCAGGCATTCCTGGGCCAAAATGCGATGCCGTTCGATCTGTCCCGCAAAATGGAAGCCGGGCACGGGCGCATCCTGGTCCTGCCAATCGTCGACCAGTTGATACAAAAAGCCGAACCGCAAGCCAAACTCGCGCAATGTGGCCACCACTTCCGGCCGGGCGCCGGCCAGTATCGCGCCAACCTCGCAGCTGGCCGACATCAAGAGGGCGGTTTTGCTCTCTATGACTTTGAAGTACAATTCCTCCGTCATGGTTTTGGCCCGCATCTGATGGATTTCGCCCATGCACATGCGTTTGGTGACATTTAGAATGATGCGGAAGATCGGAACGTTTTCGGGCAACATCAAAAATGCCTGGGCGTAGAGCAGATCACCGGCCAGTACGGCGACCGTATTGCCGAAGCGGCCATTGACCGTTGCAGCGCCGCGCCGCAAATCGGCCACGTCAATGATGTCATCATGAACCAGGCTGGCGCTGTGCACCAGTTCAAAGGCGGTCGCGGCCTTGACAAGGTGAGGGGAACTTTCCCGCTGGCCGGGATTGCCGGCGCCAGCCGAGAGATACAGTAGGGCGGGGCGGATTCGTTTTCCCGGGTGGGAAAGAAACTGTCCCAATACTTCATGGACCTCCGGGTCCCCGTACTCTTGCACCAAACGGCCGAGTTCCGTTTCCGTCTGTCCCAGCAAGAGTTGGACCGGAGCATAGATGGAAGAAAGATTCATGCATTCGTCTCCTTTGAATGGAATCAGCTGCCGTTAGAGAATCGGCAACAGGATAAAAATCGTCACTGTCCAGACGGAATGAGAAACAATACAGGGAACAAGATTGTGTTCCTGCAGGTACAACCAGCCCCAGAACAGGCCGGCGGTCAGGGCGGCCATCGTAAGCATGAAATTGCCGGACGCGATATGGACTGCGGCATAAACCGCCGAAGCCAGCAACCATCCTCTTTTTCGACCGAATCGCCGGACGAGTCGCCGCTGCACAAAGCCGCGCCAGAAAATCTCCTCGCCGGGACTGGTGATGAAGAACAAGATGAATCCGATCAGCAGCGTTTCCCCTTGGGTCCGGATGCCGTATATCGAAGAAACTTGCGGTTTGGCGAAGGAAAATAGAATCTGGGAGAAGCTGTTGCCGAGCCAAAAGATGCTGTACAGGGCGGCGGCAGCGAAAACTCCGGAAATAACCGACCGCAGACGCCAGTCGGCGCGACGGACCGGGAAGCCGTCGAAACGGACGGCCAGCGCCGTGAGCGTCGAAACGGCAATACACATCGACAGCCAGAAATTCAACAATTTCATTGAAAAGGTGGCGTACCAGAAAACAGCCGCCAACAACAGGCAGGCTCCTAGTGTTTTCATCGATTATAGTCCTTTCCCTACCAGCCAGGGCGAGAGCGCCAGCCCGACGGCGAGCAGAATTCCGAATTGAAAATGAAACGCCGCCGCCATTTTTTCTAATTGTAACAAGGCTTCCACCTGTCCTGCCTCGGCATTGCGGATTGTCAGCATGGTTTTGCGAAACGCCGGCAAGAGGATAAAGGGAAGCAAGGCGGTCACGGGGAGCAGTTTCAGAACGAACAGCAGCAAGAGGCACAAAAAAGCGGCCCGATAGAGGAGTCGTTGCAACTGCAGGCCCGACATGCCCCCCAATTTGGTCGCCAGGGTTTCAATGCCGGCGGAGCGGTCGTGCCCGATATCCCGTACATCATTACCGTTCAGGATCGCCGAAACCAAAAAACCGACCGGCAACGAGACCAGCGCCGGCAACCAGCTATGGCCGCCAGTTTGGATGAACCAGGCCGGCCAGGCCATGAGCGGTCCCATCAGGAAAAAAACAAAAACCGAACCAAGCCCCCGGTATTTGAACGGACAGGGGCCGGCCGTATACGTGTAGCCGCCGAGGACTCCCACCAAACCGATGACGAGAATTTCCCAACCGCACAGCCAGGACAGCACCAGACCAATTGCACCGGCAGCGCCGAACGCGAGAAAACCGGCGCGCTTCATGTCCGCCGGCCGCATGGCGCCGTTGACAAGCTGGGGGCAGGTATGGGCGGATTCGACGGTATCGACGCCGGAACAGTAATCGCCGTACGTATTGATGAAATTGGTCCCGGCCTGCATCAAAACGGCGCCCAGAGACGTCAGTAAAAATAATCCGGGATGAAAAAAACCCTGACTCCATGCCAGCGCCGTTCCCACTGCTACCGGAACGAAAGCGGCGGTGAAGGACCAGGGACGCATTGCGATGAACCATGCTTTGAGCATACACAGATCCTTTCGATGAATAGATATATTCGCCACGATCCGCCGGATTCCTTGTAATGCCTCCGGCGGATCGAAAAAGGTTTCCGGCAGGACATTGGCCAGACAACAGCGAAATTCTTTGCATGAGTTTTTTTGTAGTGGATGAAGACCGTTGTCTTAATTATAACTATAAACGGACCGAATGTCACAACTGCCGGAATATTTGTCCACGCCAATGCTGGGATGAAAGCGGACAGCCCTGGCCGGAGCGTTGCGATGGTTGCGGGTTGTGTCAGGCTGCCTGTCCTGTCGATGCCATTGCTGTGTCCGGAATTTCTGCGGCGGAATGGGCCGCTCTTCTCGCGAGTCCGGCCGACATCCTGCACCTGTCGTGCCGACGCCATGGAACAGGGCCGTGGTCTTGCCTCGGTTTTCTCAATGCCCGGGATTTGGTGACCCTGGCGCTGGCCCCAAAAGACCGCTTGCCTCGGGAACTTGTCCTTTACCGTTCATTTTGCCGACAATGCAATCCGGCGGTCGCCGCCCATCTGGAGGCGGAGCTGAACGCCGCGGCGACCTTTTTGACGCGCTATGGGAAACTGTGCATTCATGAGGGGGAACACCCGCCGCAACCGGACGAAGAATTGCGGGTGTTAAGCCGGCGTTCTTTTTTTGGCTCCTTGCTGGAAACGGGGATGGCTACTGTCCGGAATGTGATGTGGCCGGAAGAAGTCCCGAGTCCGCTGTCCAAGGCTCAAGACCGGGCAAAGATTCTGGCGGGCCGGAGCGAGGACGAACTGGCGCTGCCGCAAGCTGTTTTTCCGCGGCTCAGCGTCGGCGCTGGCTGTCTGGCCTGCGAACTTTGCGCCAAAGTCTGTCCAACCGGATCGCTGACTGCTGTGGATCACGGGCAGAGTCTGGAATTGCGACAGGAGCCATTGCTATGCACCGGTTGTGGATTATGCATTGCCCATTGTCCGGCGGTTTGTCTTTCTCTCGCAGAGACTGGCCCGGCGCTCGCGACGACAGTTTGTTTGCAGGACTATCCATGCTGCAACGAATGCGGAAAGCCCTTCAAACCAGCCGGACAGCAGTTGACCTGCTTTGATTGCCTGCTGAAAGGGCGGGAAAGCATCTTTGGCCCCTGAGATCGACTCTGGAGGGAGTAAGAATGAAAAACTGGAATCTGATTCCGCTGGAGCAAGCCCGGCGCATTGCCGTGGCCTGCGCTAAAAAATTGCCGCGCCATTCGGAAATGGTTGATTTTCAGAAGGCGTTGGGACGAATTGCCGCCGAAAATATCATCAATCCCGAAGACAATCCGGCCTTTGACCGCTCGACCGTCGATGGTTATGCCTTGGCAGCCGGAGAAACCGAAACGGCAGCCAATGACGCGCCAGCCGTATTTGAATTGATCGGCGAAGTCCGGATGGGGTGCTTGTCTGGCTTGCGAGTTCAGCCCGGACAGGCCGTGCGGACGCCAACCGGCGGGATGTTGCCCGCCGGCGCCGATACGGTGGTCATGCAGGAAGATACCCGGCGGACCGCCGACGGACGACTGCAAGTGCTCCGGCCATCGGTGGCCGGGCAAAACATCATCCGGCGTGGTGACGATGCACCGGCCGGAGCGGTGGTCATTCCGGCAGGACGGCGGATTGACGTTCCGGATGTCGGTGTCCTGGCCTCCTGCGGCCTGACGCAGGTGGCGGTGGTGAAACGGCCGGTTGCCACCATTATCACGACCGGGGATGAAGTCGTGGCTCCGGGGAGCAGCCCGAAACCGGGACAGATTCGCGACGTCAATTCGTTTACTTTGGCGGCGTTGGCGGCCGCAGCCGGTTGTGAAACCCATCTGGCCGAACGGATTCCTGATTCCTGCTCTGGGCTGTCGTCTACACTCCAAAACGCTCTGCGCGAATCCGATCTGATTCTGGTTTCCGGCGGCAGTTCCGTCGGCGACCGCGATTTTACCACGGCGGCCATTGCCGCGCTGCCGGAGGTGGAACTCCTGTTTCACGGGATTGCCTTGAAACCGGGCAAACCGACCCTGCTGGCGCGTTGCGGGAATACGCTGATTTTTGGGGTTCCGGGCCATACGGTCGCAGCAATGACCGTTTTTCAGGAAATCGTGGCGCCGGCGCTGGCCGCCTGGCAAGGCATGTCCTGGCCCCCCTGCCGGATTGCCGTCCGAGGAAAACTGGGCGCATCCCTGCGACCGGACCGGGAGCGGGACGAGATTTTCCGTGTGCAGTTGGAAAAGACCGCCGATGGCTTGACGGTGTGGCCGCTACCGGCCAAATCCGGATTGATTACGGTGATGACGCGGGCCCACGGCATGGTGTACACGCAAGCTGGACAACCAGAGTTGCAGGCTGGCGACGAGGTGGAAGTCCAGTTGCTGCCGGATCGGCTGAACGGACTTTATCAGGGGGGATTGCGGTGAACACCGGGGTTGATTTGCCGCGACAAGAGGCTTATGGACGCTGGCATGCCGCATTAAAGGAAACGGGTTGGCTGACATCATGCCCGATCCAGGAAATGCAGATTGTGTTAGCCAAGGGGCGAATCATTGCCCAACCGGTGCTGGCCCGTCGTTCCGTACCGCATTACGCCGGTTCGGCTATGGATGGATTTGCGGTCCGTGCGGCCGATACCCGGCAGGCGGCGCCGCAACAGCCGATTTTTCTCACCGTTGTCCCCATCGGCGCCGATTGCCGGGTAGGACAGGCTGTGCCGGTGGATACGGGCGATGTATTGCCGGCGGGAGCGGACAGCGTGATCATGCTCGAACATGTGACAGTGAAGGCTGACCGGCTCGAGATCGGGACGCCAGCCCGTGCGGGACAACATGTTCGCCAAATTGGCGAAGACATCGAAAACGGTGCGATCTTGCTGCCGGTGGGAACATCGGTCGGACCGGCGGAAATTGCTGCCGCCATGGCGGCCGGGACGGACCAGGTGACCGTAATGGCCCGGCCCCGAATCACAGTGATCCCGACCGGCGATGAAATCGTGGACTCCGCGGATGAGCTCCCGGCCGGTCGTATCCGGGACATCAATTCTTATGTGCTGGCGGCGTTGCTAGAAGGATGGGGAGCCGAAGTCCGGCGTCATTCGGTGGTTCCTGATGATAAGCTTCAATTGAGGCAGGCCGTTGCAGCCGCCGTAGCCGCTGGTGATTTGGTCGTGATCAACGCCGGCACATCCGGCGGGTCGGGAGATTTTACCCGGAGCGTGCTGGACAGTCTGGGCCAGGTGGTGTGCCATGGAGTGGCCATTCGTCCCGGCCGGCCGGTCTTGTTGGCGCTGGCGGACGGCAAGCCGGTGATTGGTCTGCCCGGGTATCCGGTTTCCTGTCTGCTTACGGCGACTTTGTTTCTGAAGGAATTGCTGCATGAATACCAGCGCCGGCCGTTGCCGCAACGGCAGTTTGTCCGCGCCCGGCTGGCGACCGGTGTTCTCTCCCGGACCGGCGCGGAAAATTATTACCGGGTACTTCTGGAGGCGGGAGAGCCGTTGCCGGTGGCCCGGGTCTTGCCGAAAGGCGCTAGCCTTATTTCCACATTGACACAAGCGAACGGGTGGTTGCGAATCGCCGCGGATTGCAGCGAACTGGACGCAGACGCCGTGGTTGATGTAGAATTATTCTGAGTTGAAAAATTTAATCGATGAGAGGCTTCCGTCCATTTTGACCTACGAAAAAACGGTATTACTGATTGTAACAGCCACATCTTTTGTCACCCCCTTTATGGCCAGCTCCCTAAACATTGCAATCCCCTCGATCGGCCGTGAATTCGCGGTCAGTCCGACCGTCCTGAGCTGGGTGGCGACTGCCTATATTCTTGCGACGGCGACCTGCCTGCTGCCGGCCGGTCGGTTTGCCGATCTCAAGGGGCGCAGTCGCATCTATACCGCCGGGATTTTTTTGT
>CAZRQI010000040.1:0-13685 GCA_964602025.1 uncultured Veillonellaceae bacterium | reverse complement strand
TCTTTGGACAGGCACAGCACCGCCATGACCTCGGAGGCCACGGTGATGTCGAAGCCGTCCTCGCGCGGCACGCCATGGGCCTTACCGCCCAGACCGACCACGATATTGCGCAGGGCCCGGTCGTTCATGTCCACGGCCCGCCGCCAGACGATCCGCCGCGGATCGATTCCCAGCCCGTTCCCCTGTTGGAGATGATTGTCGAGCGCCGCCGACAGCAAGGCATGCGCGGTGGAAATCGCGTGGAAATCGCCGGTAAAATGCAGATTGATGTCTTCCATCGGCACGACCTGGGAATAGCCGCCGCCCGCCGCGCCGCCCTTGACTCCCATGCAGGGGCCGAGCGAAGGCTCACGCAGCATGATGATCGCTTTCTTGCCCAGTTTGACGAGGGCCTGCGTCACGCCAATGGTTGTAGTGGTCTTGCCTTCGCCCGCCGGCGTCGGCGTGATGGCCGTGACCAGAACCAGCTTGCCATCGGGCCGCTGACCGATCTCTTTCCATAAATCCAGGGAAATTTTCGCCTTATAGTGTCCATAGTTCTCCACATACTTGCCATCAATCCCCAATGCGGCGGCAATCTCGCCGATCGGTTTCATTGTGGCGGCCTGAGCGATTTCGATGTCACTAAGCAACGGTCTATCCCTCCCGATTCCTGTCATTTGAACCCCTGTGAATTTTGTTCTGTACCGGATAAGGTTCGCGAAACCCGCCGCCGATTCCTGCCGCGTCTCACAGACGGCTTTTCCGCTTCCGCGACAGCAGCGCCGACACTTCCGCCGCCGGGCGCGTATTCAGGATATCTGCGGCTTCCAGCCAGCCTTTGCGGGCAATTCCCACCCCATAGGACACCACGGCCAGTTCCTCCACGGAATGCGCGTCGGGATTGATCGCCAGTATCACGCCGGCGGTTTTGGCCTGCCGGCACCAGCGCCAGTCCAGATCCAGACGGTAGGGGCTGGCGTTGATCTCCAGGATCGTCCGCGTTGCCGCCGCCACCCGGATGATTTCGTTCAGATCCACCGCATAGGCATCGCGGGCCAGGAGCAGTCGCCCCGTCGGATGCCCCAGCATCGTCAGAACCGGATTGCGCATCGCAGTCGCGATCCGCTCGGTCATCGCCACTTCCGCCATATTGAACGACGAATGAACCGAACCGATGACAAAATCGAACTCCGCCAGGATTTCTTCGTTGTAATCCAGGGACCCATCCGGCAAAATATCGCTTTCGATGCCGGCGAAGATTCGAAACTCCGGATGCGCCGCGTTATATTCGGCGATTTCCCGCAGTTGTTCCCGCACCGCTTCGGGCTTGAGCCCGCCGGCGTAAAAAGCCGTCCGGCTGTGGTCGCTGATTCCGAGGTAGCTCCAGCCCCGCTGTTGCGCGGCCGCCGCCAGCTGTTCCACGGTGGCCCGCCCATCCGACTTGGTGGTATGGAGGTGAAAAGCGCCCCGGATCTCGTCTTCCCGCAGCAATCGCGGCAGTCTGCGTTCCCGGGCGGCCGCGATCTCATCGCCGCCTTCCCGCAGTTCCGGTTCGATAAATTCCAGCCCCAGCAAACGATAAAGCGCCGCTTCATCCTCAACCAGCACGATGGAGCCATCCGAGCGCTCCACGCCATATTCGCTGATTTTTAGGCCCATTTCCCGGGCCAGTCCCCGCAGGGCGACATTGTGCTCCTTGCTGCCTGTGAAATGATGCAGGGCGCTGGGATATTGGGCCGGCGTCACCAGCCGAACATCGACGTTCAGGCCGTTGCGCAACGTCACGCTGGTTTTGGTCGGACCCTGGGCGATCACCGACAAAACCGACGGCATTGCCGTCACTGTTTGCATCACCGGCGCTTGTTCGTCTCCTCCCGCCACGATGTCGACATCGCCAACGGTTTCCCTGCGCCGACGGATACTGCCCGCCACCGCCACCGCCGTCACGCCGGGAAGCTTCGCCAAATAGGCCGCAATCTCCTCCGCCGCCGGCAGCGCCTCGCTGATCAGGGTTCGCCCCTGGAACCGGCGCAGGGATTCAATCCCGGCCAGAATTTTCGCCTGGGTTTTGGCGCCGAACCCCGGCAATTCCACCAGACGGTTTTCCTTGCAGGCATATTCCAGCTCGCCGATCGACTGAACCCCCAGCTTCTCGTAAATCAGCCGGGCCTTTTTGGCTCCCAGGCCCGGAATTTTGACCAGCTCGAACAATACCGCCGGGATCGACGAGCGAAGTTCATCATGATAGACGATGCGCCCGGTTTCGAAAAACTCCAACGCCTTGGCGGCAATCGCCTTGCCGACCCCGGGAAGCTCTTCCAGTTTGCCGTTGCGGGCCAAAGCGGCCGGATCTTCCTCAAGTTGTTCGAAAACCCGGGCCGCTGATTCATAGGCGCGGATTTTAAAGGGGTTGTCCCCCTTGAGTTCCAACCACTCGCCAATCTCGAGGAACAATTCCGCCAGCTTTTCCTTGTCGGCCATTTTTTGCCTACCTCGGTTCAAAACGGATTGTGATCGTCACTCCCCGCGCCACCGGCGCATTCGGCGCCACGCTCTGCCGGACGGCAACCCCGCTGCCTTCCGGAATCATGGACAATCCATAGTTCTTCAATAGCAGCGCCGCTTCCCGGATCGTTCTCCCCCGCACATCCGGCATCGCAAAGTTGCCGGATGGAATCACCGCCGGCGCCGGTGTCGACCGAACCGGCGCCGAGGGCGCCTGGGTTCCCTTGGGTGGTTGGAACGCCGTGGGTAGCTGCGACGGTCGCACCCCCATAATCCGGACAATCTGCGTCATCGCTTCCGCAAAAACCGGCGCGGCGATTTCCCCGCCGTAATAAAGTCCCCGGGGACTGTCAATTACAACCAGGCCGGCCAGCTGAATGTCCTCCACCGGGCCGAACCCCACAAACGAGGCAATATAGCGTCCCGGATCATAGCCGGCGCCATTGTCCCGCAATCGTTCCGCGGTTCCGGTCTTGCCGGCGAAGCGGTAGCCCTCGACCCGGGCTCGCTTCCCGCCGCCCTCCGTCAGGACTTTTTCCATCAACCCCACCATTTCGTGGGCCACCTCCGGCGAGACCGCCTGGCGAACGACCTGCGGCGACGAATAGCTGACCAGCAGCCCGTCGCTGTCGCGGATTTCCTTGATAATGTGCGGCTTCAGAAGTTTTCCGTCATTCGCCAGCGAACATACCGCCGTCAACAATTGCAACGGCGTGACGGCAACAGCCTGGCCGATCCCCATGGTGGCCACGTCGGCCGGCTGCATCGCATCCAGGCTGATCAGGATCCCCTCTTCTTCGCCCGGTAACTCCACGCCGGTCGCCTTGCCGAGTCCGAATTTTTCCGCATACTGCAGCATCCGCTTGCCGCCCATGCGCTGCGCGACGGCCGCAAAACCCGTATTGATCGAATACTTGACGAAGTCGGAGAAAGGCATCACTCCGTAACTGCCGCCATCCCAGTTCTGAATCACCCGCCCGCCGACATCGATGGCGCCGGTGTCATTGAACATCTCCTGCGCCCTGACGACTTTTTCCTGAAAACCGGCGGCGGCCACCAGCGACTTGAAGGTGGAGCCCGGTTCATAGATCGTTGCGATCGCCCGATTTCGCCAATCCTGCTCCCGGAAACGGAAGAAGGAGTTGGGATTAAAGGTTGGGCGGCTGGCCATCGCCAGGATTTCGCCCGTTTTGGGGTTCATCACGATCATGGTCGCCCCTTGCGCCGACGTCCGCTTCATCGCATTGTCCAGCGCCTGTTCCACGGCGAACTGGATTGCGCTGTCGATCGTCAGGTAGATGGATTGACCCGCTTTCGGCTTTTGAAAGGCGAAAATGGATTTAAAAATCGGAATGCCCTTGCTGTCGGTATCCAGAATCTGCTTATGCGTCTTCCCCCGAATCGTGGCGTCCATCGCCATCTCGATTCCTGTCAGCCCCTTGTCGTCGGTCCCCACGAACCCCAGCACATGGGCCGCCAGCATATCGTTGGGATATACGCGCCGGCTCTCCTCCTGAAACTCCAGGCCCCGGATCTTTTCCCGCTCGATCAGTCCGGCTACACGCTGATACTCCGCCGGTTCCAGCGTCCGTTTCAGCCAGATGAAGCCGCCCTTGACCTTGAGCCTGTCCCGCAGGATATTTTCGTCCATGGTTAGAAGCGGCGCGAGTTTTTTGGCCAGAGCGTCCGGATCTTTCACTTCCCGGGGATTCGCATACAACGATTTCGCCATGTGGCTGATGGCCAGTTCCTTGCCGGTCCGGTCATAGATCGCCCCACGGGGGGTTTGCAGACTGCGGCTCTCCTGAAGCTGTTCCCGCGCCCGTTCCGACCAGGCCCCGCCGTCAATCAACTGGACCCAGGCCAGTCGGCCGGCCAGCAAAACCAGCAATCCCACCAGCAAAAGGCAGAATTTCTTAAATTTCTTTGCGGATGACAAATTATTTACCGACAAAACCGTTACAACCCTTTCTCGCGGATTTCCTGCGCCAGTTCATTGCCGACCGAGGCGGCGATTTTCCGGTGCGGCCCCGCCCAGTTCATCGCGGCAACCTGTGCGCGGTCCAGCCAGCGGCCGGGCCCTTCCGGATGACAGTCCGCCAATTCCCGGCCCTGACAGCGAAAAATCTTCACCTGCCATTGACGGTGGCTGAAGATATGCGTCAGGGAATGCCACTCCGCCTGAACCGACACTTCCTGCCCCAATTCACGGAACCGGGCACAAAGCAGAGCCTCTGCATCCAGGACCGCTGTCGGGGGATCGAGGATTTCCACGGACGGAAATTCCCACATTCCGGCCAGCAAACCCCGAGCTGGCCGCTGCACAGCCAGCGCCCGCCCGCCCTGCAAAAGAATTCCCGTAAACACAGCCACCTGGCGCGGCGGTTCCGCCGACTTGCGACGGGGCAGGGAAGCCTGGTCCGACTGTTGATTGGCAATACAGACTTCCGGCCAGGGACACTCGCTGCAACGAGGATTTCGCGGGATGCAGACCAACGCCCCTAGTTCCATCAACGCCTGCGTGATGTCGCCGCACCGGGGGATTCCCGCCATCATTTCCCGCACCGCCGCCTCAATCCGCCGTCGCACCGGCGCTCGTTCCACCAATTCTTCGATATGCAGCAGACGGCTGAATACGCGAAGAACATTTCCATCGACGGCCGGTTCCGCCTTGTTATAAGCAATGCTGAGAATAGCGCCCGCCGTGTAGGGACCGATGCCGGGCAGCGCGCCGATTTCGCCGCGGGAATCCGGCAGGATTCCGCCGTAGCGGGCCAGCACCTCCCGCACTCCCTGCTGCAAATTTCGGGCCCGGGAATAATAGCCCAACCCCTGCCAGGCCGACAGCAATTCTTCCGGCGGTGCCTCCGCCAGACTCCGCATATCCGGGAATCGCCGCAAAAAATTGTGATAATACGGAATAACCGCCTCGACGCGGGTTTGCTGCAGCATCACTTCCGATACCCAGATCCGGTAGGGATCGTTTTCCGTCCGCCAGGGCAGTTCCCGCCGCCGGCGGTCATACCACACCAACAGTTGCCGGGCCAGATTCACATAATCCATCATTTACCGGCCATGCTGCGCCAGCCGGTCCGTCAGCCGCATTTTGGAGCGGAACGCCGGTTCCGGCTTGTTGGCGTCGCTTCGTTTAGTGCCGCGGCGGGCCGACTCCACCGCCACGCTGAACAAAAATCCCATGGCCCAGATGTTGACGAACAAGGCGGTGCCGCCATAGCTGAAGAACGGCATCGGCACGCCGGTCACCGGCAACAGGCTGAGCACCATGGCGATGTTGCCGATGGCCTGCCCCACGATCATAAATACTATACCGATGGCCAGGATACGCCCCCGGCCATCGACGGCCTCCATGGCGATCCGGACCCCATAACTGGCCAATGCGCCGATCAGCAACAGTACGACGACCGCGCCGATAAATCCGGTTTCCTGCGCCCAGATGGCAAAAGCAAAGTCCGTGTGCGCTTCCGGCAGATAATAAAACTTGCTGGCGCCCATGCCCAAGCCGGTTCCCTTCAGACCGCCCGAACCGATCGCCAGCAGCGACTGCAGCGGTTGATAGCCGCTGGTCTGCGAATATCCCTCAGGATTGAACCAGGCCAGAATCCGCTCGGCCCGGTAGGCGGCGCGCCAGATCAGCAACGCCACTCCGCCGCCGCCGACGACGCCCAGGATGATCCATTCCCGTTTGGAAATCCCCGCCACCAGGTAAGGGACCAGGCACATGGCGATAATAATCATGCCGGTTCCCATATCCGGCTGAATCGTCACCAGCGCCGCCAATGCCCCGGTGATCAGGATCGGATAGGAAAATAGGGAAACTGAACGCCGGTCCAGCCGGGGGCCGATATACGCCGTTGCCGCCAGAACTCCGACCAGTTTCGCCAACTCGGAAGGTTGGAAAGTGGTAAGGCCGCCGATGGAAAGCCAGCGCCGGGCGCCGTTCGCTTCCACGCCGATCACCAGCACGGCAATGAGCAGCGCCATGGTGATGACCGCCCAGAATGTGATCCGTTTCAGGAACCACTGGTATCCCTGCCGGATGATGAAGGCCATTCCGGCCAGGCCGATCAAGGTGGCGGCGAAATGTCGCTTCAGAAAATACAGGCTGTCGCCCAAAAGTTGCGACCCCAAAACAAAACTGGCGCTAAATACGTTGATCGTCCCGACGAGAAACAGCAGAATGGTCACAAATCCCAAGCCTTCCAGAGGACTGGCCCAGATCCGCATTCCTACTCCGCCCCGCGTACGTGCTCCTGTTTCAGACACTGGCGGATTCCTCCCCGGATTTGTGAAAACGGGCTTCACAATAATACACCGGCAGCCCGGCTGCAGAAAATTTCGCTTCGTATTCGGTCATGATGGCGGCATCGTCCGCCCCAGCCGCGTGAATATCACGGGCCACACAGGTCAGTTCCATGCCGCCGGCCGCAAAGGACGCCATGGAATACTCGAACAAATCCAGGTTATCGGTTTTGAACCGAAGGACGCCGGCGGGCGCCAAAATTTGCCGATACAACCGCAAAAAGCTTTCGTGCGTCAAGCGTCTCTTGTCATGCCGACTTTTGGGCCAGGGATCGCAGAAATGGATGTACAGGCCGTCGACCTCCGACGAGCCGAACAACCGGTCCAGCCACTGCACATCCCCCAAAACAAATTTCAAGTTTGTCAATCCAAGCTCATGGGCGGTCCGAACCGCCTGCAGCAGCACGCCGGGTTCTTTTTCCAGGCCAATGAAGTTCCATTCCGGATGCTTTTGGGCCATCTGCCGCAAAAACTGTCCTTTGCCGGTTCCCAGCTCCAGATACAGTGGCCCGACCTGCGGAAACCGTTGTTTCCAGCCACCCTTGCCGTCAAAATTCTCATCGGCGATCACCGCCAGCCCGGGAAATCTGCCCAGAGCTTCCACCATCCCTGGTCTTCTACGTAACCGTCCCATCCGGAGGGAAACACCTACTTTCGATTTCTTTCCAGTCCATATTTTTCTAAATATCGGTATAAAGTAACCCGGCTAACCTCCAGGTTCGCGGCAAGACGGCTGATATTGCCGCCGCACGATTTCCAGGCCTCGACAAACACGTTCCGGTCCCGCTTCCACGATTTGCCCCAACCGCTGCCGCCCGGCAACACCAGGTCCGTCGGCTGGATCATTGCGCCGTGCGCATGGAAGAAGCCCTGTTCCAGCACGCCCTGAAGCTGTTTGACATTGCCCGGCCAATCATGATTCATCAGTAGACCGACCGCCGCCGTCGACAGCTGTTTTCCTTCCGTCGGGTGCTGCATGGACAGCTCTTTCAGGATATCCGCGGCAATCAGCGGAATATCGGTTTGGCGATGCCGCAGCGAAGGTGTGCGGATCACCGACTGCGCAATCAGATAATATAGGTCTTCGGCAAACAGCTCTTTTGAAACCAATCGTTTGGGGTCGACGTCCGCCGCGGCGATGACCCGGACTTCCTTCTCCTGTTTCAATGCCGCCGCCAGCTCATTTCCCAGCGCTAGCGGCATTTTGTCGATTTCATCGATAAACAGAGTCCCGCCGCGGGCCAGCTCAATTTTCCCCGGAATATTGGCCTCGCCGGCGCCGCCCGGTTTTCCGAACAACTCCCGCGGCAGCAATTCCGGCGGAGTATCGCCGCAGCGCACGGTAATCAGGGGGCCGGCCGCATGAGGGCTCGCCTGGTGTATGCCATGCGCCAGGCGCTGCTTGCCGGTTCCGGGCTCGCCCAGGATCAACAGGTGGTCCAGATGGCGGGCGCAGCGGGCCGCCTTGTCCTTCATCGCCGAAAATCTCGGTGCTTCCCCCACCAGGCTCGACAGGCTGTACCGCGCCTTGTACTGGGACGCATAAGCCAACAGCGTCTTCATGTCCTCGATCGGCGTGGAAATCACGGTTGCACTGCGGACTTCCCCTTCGCGCTGATTGGGCCAGATGCTGGCGATGTCCTCATACGTCTTTCCGCCAATGATCCAGACCAGTTCCCGGTTAAAAGACGGAATTCCCAAAAAAGCGCGGGGTATCTGCGTATGGCGGTAGTTCAGCACGACTTCGTTCAAATCCAGCCGGTGCTCCATACTATGGCTGCGCTTGATCCCCCGGACCAGCCGCTCGTTCCCCAGGCGGTTTGCGTACTGCACCTCGCCGGTTGGATCGACCTGATAAATCACCAATGGCACTTTGTCCAGCAGCGCTTCCCGGTCCTCAAGCTTTTCCTCCAGCGCCAGGGTCTGCTCCAACGAATGCTTCACCGACAAGAGGAGGGCCATCAAGGCGTCCATCGGCAACTGCTGCTTGTCGGTCCCATCCATCACCACCATGGAAACCAGGTAACGAATTTCCCCGTTCACGATGATTGGCGCCGTCGCCGCGTCGGAGTCGTGACAATCTTCGACCCAGATTTCCGGCCCGAACAAAATGAACGGCGTGCGATGCGCCAACGCGATGCCGATGCTTGATGCGCCGATATCCTTGTCCGCCAGGCGCGCCCCTTCCAGTTCCCCGGGAGTCCGCTGATAAAACGACATGGTGTAGCTCTTCAACACGTAGGAATCGGCATCCAACAACAAAAAGCTGATATTGTTCCGGCTCAGGAAGTCCCGGACCCCATCATAGAAAACATCCAGCTGTCGAATCACCGCGCGGGCTGCAGCCAGGCGTTCGCCCCGCTCGGTTTCCGTCAGGCGGACAAAGGGGCCGAATTTTTTCGCCGACACTCCCATGTTTCGGCTCTTCTGCCAGGCTTCCGCCACCCATGGATGAACATTGGGGTCCATGACGCCCTGCGTCATGAATTTCTGATAATACGTCCGCAATTTCTCCCGGGTTCTTTGTTCGCGGATCATCGCGCACCCCCTGTGTTGTATTTTTTATTTCATTTCTGCAAAAAAACATCTATATCTAGAAGGAATATTAATTCTTCTATAGAATTAAATAAAGCGAATCATTTTAGCGGAGGTGCTTTCATGCTCATAGACGGAGTGACCGTTCTCGCGGATCCGGTCCTGTCCCCGGAAGAAATCCAGTACTTTGTCGCGGAAGAAAAACGCATCTGGAAAGAAAAAAATAAACAACTCGGGCAATTGGAACTGGGACTCGACGGCGAAGAAATCGTTTTGAAGGCGACGGAAAAATCGCCGATCCGCCGCGTTCGCCGCATCACCGGCTACCTGAGTTCCATTGACAACTTCAATGACGCCAAAATCGCCGAATGCCGGTCACGCGTCACCCATGGCGCCCAGTAACCGGCATCGCTTCGCGGTCTCCGACTGATTGACGTTTTTATTCCCGGCGGATGATTCCTGCCGGTTTTTTTATTGTCTAAACAATCACCAGATGGTTCGCCTGGAGTAAATCCACTTCCAGGCCCGGGATCACCCGGTTGCCGGCGGCATCTTCAAATATCCGAACCACCGGCCGCGTCGGAAACCCCTTGTTCTGAGCCACAACAATCGCCGCCCGGCCGTCGTTCAGACGAACCGTCGTGCCAATCGGGCAGGCGGGAATGCAACTGATGAAAACCCTGACCAGGTTCCGGTCGAACCAGTCGTCCGCCCTGCCGTTCAGAATCTCCACCGCCTCCTGAATGTTCAGGCGCTGCGAAAATGGATGGCCGCCGGCCAGTTCCTCAAAACAGTCCACCATGCCGACAATGCGGGAATATTCATGGATATCCCCCCGCAGCAAATTCCGGGGATAACCCGAGCCATCCGAGCGCTCATGATGGCATAAAATGACGCCGCGCGACAGCGGCGAAATTTCCCAACTGTCCTTGACCCGGTAGTAGCCGATGACCGAGTGCTGCTCATACAGCAGCTTCTCCTCCATCGAAAAGCTCTTCCGGTTCGTGAGCAGAGATCGCGGCATGCCGGCCACCCCAATGTCGTGCAGCAAGGCGCCCAGGCCCAGCTTGGTCATTTTGTCGCGGTCATAATCCAGATGGGTCCCGACCAGCAGCGACAAAAAAGCCACATTGACGGAATGACTCAAAAAATCGCCGCCACAGCATTGCATTTCATACACGTTCACCAAAATATCCCGATTGGCCAGGATTTCCCGGATCAGTTCCTTTACGGTCTGCCGGACCTGCAGAAAATCGGGCCGCATATCCAGTTCACATTTTTCATAGATCTTATCCAGCGCCTGCTCCGCAGTCTGCCGAATCTCGGCGGCGATTGTCGGCGGGATCTCGATGTCGGCGGCGACTGCATCCTTGACATAGAGATAGTGAATCCCGATGCCCCGCAACCGTTCCGCGTAATGTCCCAGTCCGGTCGCTCCCGGGCCCAGCAAGATCCTGCCCGTATCCGGATCCATCACTTCCCGGGCCAGCTCCATTTCCGCCGTCAATTC
Organism: uncultured Veillonellaceae bacterium; assembly: GCA_964602025.1. Lineage (GTDB taxonomy): Bacteria > Bacillota > Negativicutes > UBA1444 > UBA1444 > UBA1444. The sequence continues at coordinate 2,833 of CAZRQI010000040.1, read as the reverse complement.
ATTCAACGCTACAATGCGCACTGAACATTGCTCCTTTTTTGCATAGCAATCAAGGGATCCGCTTCATTAGTAAAAACTGTTACATGTTTTATAAAAATTCGACATTTAAACAGTTTTACCTTCCAAATATCAATAATCCGGCCGGCGAATCCTCGCAAACCTAAAGGAAAAATGCCGGAAAAATCAGCAATAAATATACCGCCGTCGACAACACGAACGCGCCGACCGACAGATGCAGGTTCAACCCGAACAGTTTCATCGCGATCACCGCGTTGACGGCCGTCGGCTGCGCCGCCAACAGAATCAGCGTCCGGAACGCGACGGGATCCTGAATCAGCAACCCGGCCAGCACGGCGGTCAGGGCTGGTGTAATCGCGCATTTGATAATGGTGATGTCCAGGGCGTCGCGCCAGTACTGGCGAACCTCGCCAAAGTCCATGGAATAGCCGACCGGGACCAGGAAGGTCCAGGCGGAAAAATGCACCATCAAGTCAAACACCGGCAAAAAACCTTGCGGGCGGGGCACAGCCAGCCAATTCAGCAGAACTCCCACGATCATCCCGACCAGCGGCATCTGGTTGCGGTTGAAGACAATTTGCCGCACATCCAGCTTCAAACCCTTGCCGTGGTCGAACTGGTTCCGGTAATGCTGCGCCAGCGGGTAGGCGAAGCCGAACATCAGCAAACTGTTGAACAATAGGGCCATCTGGGTGTAGGCGTAGCCTTTTTCGCCGAAGAGAATATAGGCGGACAACGATCCCAACGTGACATGGTTCGACAAGAAACCGGAGATGGCGTAACTTCCGTAATCGAGGCTGCTTTGGTACTTGCGCCTTCCCCAGACCAACGCCAGTCCGCCGGGGAGAATGTGCAGCAACACCCCGAACGCCGGCAGCCAGATCAGTTCGAACACCGGTTGCAATCCCCAAATGCTGAAAGCGGTCATGGTCGGAAACAAAAGAATGATTCCGAGCGAAATCATCCAGTTGAACAGCCTGGCGCCGTTCCAGGAGGCGCGGCGCAGCATATAGCCAACAACCAGGGGCAGGATCATGTCAACAAACAGTGTGGTGAACTTGGCGGCAATATCCATCGGCAACTCCCATTATCTCTCGGCGACGGCGAAAATGCGAAAAAAAATCACCGGACCTGCAACCCTGCCGCCAACCCATGTTTATTATACATGTTGGCAGGCAAAATGCGAAGGTCCGGTGTGAAGTTTACAGAACCTGGCTGATGTGCAATGCCTTGAACTTGCCGCTCGCCTTGGCGGCCTTGTTCAGCTGGATCAGACAGCCCGGGCAGCCGGTAACCACGACATCCGCGCCGGTCGCCTCAATATTTTTCCGTTTTTTGTCGATGATGCTGTCGGAAATCTCCGGATAGTCCATGAAGAACGACCCGCCGCCGCCGCAGCACACATCCGAATCTTTCATTTCCTTATATTCGCCCGCCGCCGCCAGCAGGGACCGCGGTTCCTTTTTGATGCCCTGACCCCGGCAAAGGTGACAGGGATCATGATAGGTGATCTTGGCCTTGCTCTTCTGCCGCGGCGTATAACCGGACTTGACCAGATACTCGGACAGATCCATGACTTTTTTGCTGAATGCCGCCGCCCGGTCTTTCCAATCCTGATCATCCGCCAGATACGTTCCGACATGCTTCAGCGTGCCGCTGCAGCTGGCGCAGTCGCTGACGACCACATCGACATCTTCGAACTGCCGGATGTTTTCTTTGGCCAGTTCCCGGAAATCCGGGCCCATGGCATGGGCCAGATGCGGCAGCCCGCAGCATACATTGTCACGCGTCACCGGCTTGGTGACGCTTTCCAGCAGCTTCATCGTCTGGGCGGCCGCTTCCGGGAACAGGATCTGCATGCCGCAGCCTTTGAAATAGGCGACCTTGCTTTCCTTGGTCACCGCCGCGCCGGACGGCGGCGTCGCCGTTCCCAACGCGGCCGGTCCGGCAAAAGCCGCCAGGAAATGCGTCCGGGTATATTCATCCGGGGCGGCGCCGAACGGCGCCAGCGAATTCAGCCCCAATTTGCGAGCCACCGCCAATCCCGCGGCGCCCAGCTTGATCATCCAGGGCCGGCCCATCACCCCGCCGACGAACCGATATTTCAGCGACGCGCCGCCGGCATTGTCCGCGAGATATTGGCGAACCAGGATCATCGCTTCGTCGGTCTTGACCTTGGCCGGACAGTTTTCGACGCAACGCTGGCAGAGGATGCAGAAATCGAGGGCCGCTCGGACCTCGGGAGTCGGTTCCAAACCGCCATCCGCCATGGCCCGGAGAATCGAGTTCTTGCCGCGGGCCGCGGAAGATTCGATGTCCCGGCTGCCGAACAGGGGACATACTGTGAGGCAGTTGCCGCAGCGGTCGCATTGGGAAACCAGTTCGCGGGCCGCCGCCAGTTTTTCCTGAGATTTATTCATACGGAGGTTCCTCCACTACCAAATCTTGCCGGGGTTTAAGATGCCTTTGGGGTCGAGAGCCTGCTTGACGGCTTTCAGCGCGGCCACGCCAGCTTCGCCCAACGCCTTGTAGATGTATGGCTTTTTGGTGATGCCGATGCCGTGCTCGCCGGACAGCGTCCCGCCGACGGCCAGCGCCGCGTCGAAGATCTCGCCGACCACTTCATGCGCCAGCTTTTCCTGCGCCGGATCGCTGAGGTCGCACAATACCGACGGGTGAAGGTTCCCGTCGCCGGCATGGCCGAATACGGCGATCGGCAGTCCTTTACGCCGTGAAATTTCCTTGAGCCGCCGCACGGCCTCCGGAAAAGCGTCGCGGGGCACGGAAATGTCCTCGCCCAGGCGGTTGGGCGCGG